>DASWMR010000249.1:0-7916 GCA_036399635.1 Actinoplanes sp.
GAGGTGCCCGGCGCCGATCGCCAGCAGCACCCCGGCCACGCCGGTGACCAGGCCGGTGAGCGCGCCCTCGGCGGCCAGCGACCAGGTGATCGCGCGGCGGCCGGCGCCGACCGCGCGCAGCAGGGCGAGCTGCCGCATCCGCTGCGCGAAAACGATCCGGAAGGTGGAGGTGACCACCAGGCCGGCGGCGATCACGGCGACCGCCAGGAACATGCCGATCACGACGAACACGGTGTTCACGTCGTTCGCGCGCTGCTCCGCCTCGGCGTGCCGCACGTCGGCGCCGGTCTCCACCTGCGGGCGGTCGTCCACGGCCGACGGAGCGGGCGCCGCGGTCAGCACCGCGTCGACCTGATCGCGTACGGCTGCCTTGTCGGCACCCGGCGCCAGCCGCAAGTCGATCTGGCGGAGCAGATTCTCGCCGCTCATCGCGGTGACGAGCGGCTGCGGGGCGTACGCCTGGAAACCGTAATCGTCGCGGGCCGTGACCAGGCCGACCACCGTGAGCGCGGTGGCCTCGAGGGGTTTGCCGTTCGCGTCGTGCCGCAGCGTCGCCCGGGTGGCCGTGCCCACCGGCAGTCCCATTCGCTCGGCCGTGCGCGGCGTCACCGCGATCTCGCCCGCCGCGGCCGGATAGCGTCCCGCGGCCAGGTGGGCGACCGCCAGCGGCCCGGTGCCCGGGTCCGCGATGATCTGCAGGTGCTCGCCGCCGATCTGGCCGCCCGCCTCGGCCCGGCCGACCACCTCGGCCACCCCGGCCAGCCGGCCGATCGCGGCCAGCTCGGCGGTGGTCGCGGTGCCACCCCGCACCACCAGATCGACCGCGGCGGGGGTGCCGCTCAGTCCATTCAGGATGCTGCGCTCGGTGATCCGCTGGGCCAGCACGGTCGCGAAGACGACGAACGAGACGACCAGCACCGCGAGGCCGGTGAGCAGCAGCCGGGCCGGGCGCCGGGCAACGCCGGCGAGCTGGGTGCGCAGCACTCTCATCGGGTGGCCGCCAGGTCCTGCAGGGCGTCGGTCACGCTGGCGATGCTCGGGGTGGCGATCTCGCCGGCCACCCGGCCGTCGGCGAGCAGCACGACCCGGTCCGCGTACGCGGCGGCGCCCGGATCGTGGGTGACCATGACGACCGTCTGGCCCAACTCGCGGACCGAGTTGCGCAGGAACAGCAGCACCTCCGCGCCGGAGCGGGAGTCGAGGTTGCCGGTCGGCTCGTCGGCGAAGACCACCTCGGGCCGGGTGACCAGCGCCCGGGCCACGGCCACCCGCTGCTGCTGGCCGCCGGAGAGCTCGCTGGGCCGGTGGACGAGCCGGCCGACGATGCCGAGCGACTCGGTGAGCTGCTGGTAGAGGTGCCGGTCCGCGGTGCGGCCGGCCAGTTCCAGCGGCAGCATGATGTTCTGCGCCGCGGTCAGCTGCGGGAGCAGGTTGAACGACTGGAAGACGAAGCCGATCCGCTCCCGCCGCACCTTGGTCAGCACCCGGTCCGACTGCACGGTCAGGTCGGTGCCGCCGAGCAGCGCCCGGCCGGAGGTGGCCGTGTCCAGCCCGGCGAGGCAGTGCATCAGGGTCGACTTGCCGGAGCCGGACGGCCCCATGATGGCGGTGAACTGGGCGCGGGCGAAGTCGACGGTCACGCCGTCCAGCGCGCGCACCGCCGAGTCGCCGCTGCCGTAGACCTTCACCAGATCGACGGCGGCTACCGCGGCCATCATGTCCTGCTGTTGCATGTGCGCTCCCGGTCGGAGGGAATCGATGTCCGGTTGAGAATTCGGGACCCGGGCCACCCGGCGCATCGGCCAGCCGCTGGGCTCGGCGGGCCGGCGGATCTGTCTTTCGGCCGATGGGGACGCACCCGCCGGGAACTACGCTGGGTCACGATGCGACCGCCTGATCTGCTCTTTCGCCTCGGCCAGTGCGCCGCGCTCGTGGCGCTCGGCCTGCTGGGCATCTTCGACGTCGCGCAGGGCCTGAACCGGGCCAACGCCGTGCTCGGCCTGGTGCAGGTGACGCTCGCGATCGCGGCCGCCGCGGTCTGGCTCCCGGCGCACCGGCAAGGCTCCACCTGTCTGCCGAAGCTCGCAGTCGGGCTGGGCATCGCGTCGGTGCTGCTGACCGGGCTGGTCGGCAGCGGTTTCCAGAACAACGGCAGCTGGGGTCTGGCCGAGTCGGCCGCGCTGCTCGGGGTGCTGTTCGTGGTGGCCCGCCGCGCCTCGCCGGGCTGGGGCGTCGGCGCGGTCCTCAGCGTCGGCGCGGCGGTCAGTATCCAGCCGCTACGCGCCGGGGACTCATCCGCGTTCGTCATCTTCGGCCTGATCCAGGCGCTGGCCGCGGCCGCGGCCATCGGCGCCGGCTTCTATCTGCGGACCCTGGAGAGTTCCCGGCAACGGGCGATGGATTCGGTACGCGCCGAGCAGCGCGCCGAGTTCGCCCGGGACCTGCACGACTTCATCGCCCACCACGTGACCGGGATCGTGGTGCAGGCACAGGGCGCGAAGTTCATCGCCGAGCAGGATCCGCAGCGGGTGCTGCTCGCGCTGGAGCAGATCGAACAGGCCGGCGCCGAGACGATGGCGTCGATGCGGCGAATGGTCGGCGTGCTGCGCGATCCCGAGTCCCGGCCGGACGCGCCGCTCGCCCCGGTGGCCGGAGTGGGCGACCTGCCCGCGCTGCTGGAACAGTTCAACACCGCCGGCGGGCCGCTCGCCCGGCTGCACCTCGACGGCTCGAGTGACGCGCTGCCGGTCGAGGTGTCCACCTCCGCCTACCGGGTGGTGATGGAGGCGCTGACCAACATCCGGCAGCACGCGACCGCGGCCGGGGCGGCCGACGTGTGGATCCGCCGCACCCCGGAGTGGTTGCTGGTGCGGGTCGCGAACGACGGCGGCGCCACCAAGGGGGCCCCGGCCCGGGACCGGCCGGGGTACGGTCTCGTGGGCCTGACCGAACGGGTCCGCGCGGTCGGCGGCCGCATCACGGCCGGTCCCGGCATCGAGGGCGGCTGGGTGGTCGACGCCGCGTTTCCGATCGACGCGAAGGTGACGCCGTGATCCGGGTACTGATCGCCGACGACCAGGCGATGGTCCGCACCGGCTTCGGCATGATCATCGGCGCGCAGCCGGACATGGAGGTCGTCGGCGAGGCGGCCGACGGCGTCGAGGCGGTCGCCCTGGCCCGCCGGCTGCGGCCGGACGTGGCCCTGCTCGACATCCGGATGCCGAAGATGGACGGCCTCGAGGCGCTGCGACTGCTGGCCGGCCCGGGCGTCGCCGAGCCGGTCAAGGTGGTCGTGGTGACCACCTTCGACCTGGACGAATACGTGCACAAGGCGCTGCGCAACGGCGCCGCCGGCTTCCTGCTCAAGGACTCCGGCCCGGCCCTGCTGGTCGAGGCGGTGCGGGCCGCGGTCTCCGGCGACGCGCTGATCAGCCCGTCCATCACGGTACGGCTGCTGGAGCACCTGTCGCCCCCGGCACCGACCGGCGACGACGGCGGGCTCTCCCCCCGCGAACTCGACGTGGTGAAGCTGGCCGCCCGCGGGCTGACCAACGCCGAGATCGCCACCCAGCTGTTCATCTCGGTCGGCACTGTCAAGACCCACATGGGCAGCGTCAACACCAAGCTGAACGCCCGCAACCGGGTCGAGGTCGCCGCCTGGGCCTGGGAACGCAAGGTGGTCGGCTGAGCGGATCTGCTCGGATCCGCCGCCCGGTTGCCGATGGGTAGCACGTGCGTGACATTCATCAGGTGCTCGATACCCGTGCCGTGACCACTCTGTTCCAGCCGCTGGTCGAGATCGCCAGCGGCCGGGTGGTCGGCTACGAGGCGCTCAGCCGCGGGCCGGCCGGCGGCCCGTGGGAGTCCCCGGCGGCGCTGTTCGCGGCGGCCCGGGCGGTCGGCCGGGAGGAGGAGCTGGACTGGATCTGCCGGGCCAGCGCCTACCGGTCCGCGCTCGCCGCGGCGGCCGACCCGCGGCTGTCCTGGTTTGTGAACATGGAACCGACCGCCGCGCGCACCGCGTGCCCGGCCGACCTGCTGCCGGTCGTCGCGGAGGCGGGGAACCGCCTGCGGGTGGTCACCGAGATGACCGAGCGGGCCATCGCCGCCGACCCGTCCGGGCTGCTCGCCGCGACCGCGGCCTGCCGGGAGGCGGGCTGGGGGGTGGCCCTCGACGACGTCGGCGCCGACCCGATGTCGCTGGCGTTGATGCCGTTCGTGCACCCCGACGTGGTGAAGCTCGACATGCAGATGCTGCGGGCGCCCGGCGACCCGCACACCGCGCAGGTGGTGGCCGCGGTCGCCGCGTACGCCGAGGCCAGCGGCGCTGTCGTGCTCGCCGAGGGGATCGAGACCGAAGAGCACCTGGCGGTCGCCCGCACGATGGGCGCGACGATCGGCCAGGGCTGGTACTTCGCCCGCCCCGCTCCCCTGCCCGCCGCCGGCCCGGCCGTCGGGGAGCTGCCGTTCATCCCGCCGCCGCGCCGCGACGACCGCACCCCGTTCGAGATCATCCGCGCCCGGCGACCACTGGCCGTCGCGACCAAGGCCCAGCTGCTGCCCATGAGCCTGCACCTGGAGGCGCTGGCCGGCGACGGGTCCGAGCCACCGGTGCTGCTGGCCTGCTTCCAGGAGGCCCGGCACCTGACCCCGGCGACGCGACGCCGCTATGCCCGCATCGCCCGGCACAGTCCGCTGGTGGCCGCGTTCGGCGCCGGCCTGAGCGAAGAGCCGACCCCGGGCGTACGCGGCGCCGAGCTGGGCGCGGGCGACGCGCTGCGCGGCGAGTGGAACGTCATCGTGGTCGGGCCGCACCACGCGGCGGCGCTGGTCGCCCGCGACCTGGGCAACACCGGGCCGCAACGCGAGCGGCGGTTCGAGTTCGCGCTCACCCACGACCGCGGGCTCGTGCTGGAGGCGGCGCGGACGCTGCTGACCTGGCTCGCGCCGGCCCGCACGCCCGATCAGCCGACCGATGCCCTGCTGAGCTCACTTCACTAGAGCTCAGCTCAGTTGGCCAGATCTGACAGCACGGCGCGCAGGATGTCGGGGGTGCGGTCCGGCGGCTCGGCCTCGATGACCAGTTGCGCGATCGCCACCGCGTACTGGTCGACGTCTTCTCGTTTGTCGAGGTAGAGCGCGCTGGTGAGGTGTTCGAGGTAGACCACGTCGGAGAGTTCGTCGTGCGGGAACCGCAGGATGCTGAACGCGCCGCCGGCTGCCGCGTGCCCGCCGGAGGTGAACGGCATCACCTGCAGCCGCACCTTCGGGGACTCGCAGACCGCGAGCAGCGCCTCGATCTGCTCGCGGAGCACGTTGCGGCCGCCGATGGTGCGGCGCAGCACCGCCTCATCGAGGACCGCCCACACGGTCGGCCCGTCCGGGCGCTCGAGCATCTGCTTACGGCGCATGCGCAGCGACGCCCGGCGCTCGATCTCGGCCTCGGTGGCCTTACCGTGCCCGAGACTGATCACCGCGCGGGCGTACGCGTCGGTCTGCAGCAGGCCCGGCACGAACTGGATCTCGTAGGTGCGGATCAGCTCGGCGGCCTGCTCGAGGTCGAGATAGTTGTGGAACCAGGTGTCGAGCACGTCGCCGTAGGTGTGCCACCAGCTGGGGGTGTTGGCCTCCTTGGTCAGCGCCCGCAGCCGCTCGTGCTCGACCGGATCGTCCACCCCGTACAGCTTGAGCAGGTCGATGACGTCGCGCTCCTTGAAGCCGACCCGGCCCAGCTCCATCCGACTGATCTTGGATTCGGAGGCCCTGATCGTCCAGCCCGCCTGGTCGCGCGTCACGCCCCTGCCCTGGCGCAGCGCACGCAGGCGCGCACCCAGCTGCATCCGGCGGACGGTCGAGCCGCCGCTGTCCCCGCCCGCCGTCACGCCTCGCCCGCCCACTCCCGAAAACAAGCCCGCCCAAGCTCCGACCGGCTGAGCGGCCCGTCAGGATGGTAACGCAAGGTCTTCCAGGGTCGCTTTCGCTCCCTTGGTATGCAGAGCCGACAACACCGGGAGGTACGCCGACACGAAGCGTTCGTCGTCCACCAGATCGCCGAACAGGTCGCGGTTGCGGAGGAACGCGAGCGGGTCGTCCGACTGCCGCCGGGCCGCGGCCATCAGGTCGTCCCGCAGCCGGTCGACCACCTCGATCGGCTGCCCCTGCTCGTCGACGCCCTCGGCGTAGCGCGCCCAGGAGGCGACCACCGCGGTGGACAGCCGGATGTCGCCGCCGGTCGCGAGGTTGTGCCGGATCACCGGGAGCAGCCACTTGGGTATCCGGTCGGAGCTCTCCGCGCACAGCCGGGCCACCGTGTCGCGCACCTGGTCGTTGGAGAACCGGTCGATCAGCCCGCGCTGGTAGTCACCCAGGTCGACGCCGGGGACCGGGGCCAGCGTCGGGGTGGCCTCGCGTTCCATGTAGGAGAGCAGGAACCGGGCGAACAGCGGATCCCGGGCGACGTCGTGCACGAGCCGGTAACCGGCCAGGTAACCGAAGTAGCACAGCGCCTGGTGGGACGCGTTCAGCAGGCGCAACTTCATCAACTCGTACGGCTCGACGTCCGTCACCACCTGCACGCCGGCCTCCTCGAAGGGCGGCCGCCCGGCGCCGAAGCTGTCCTCGAGCACCCACTGGGTGAACGGCTCGCAGACCACCGGCCAGCCGTCGTCCACCCCGAAGCGGCTGCGCACCTGCTCGCGGTCGTCGTCGGTGGTGACCGGGGTGATCCGGTCGACCATGCTGTTCGGGAAGTGCACGTTGCCCTCGACGTACTTGCCGAGCTCCGGATCGCGCAGGGTGGCGAAGGCGACGAAGCTGCGCCGGGCCACGTCGCCGTTGCCCTGGATGTTGTCGCAGCTCATCACCGTGAACGGGGGCAGTCCGGCGGCACGCCGCCGCTCGATCGCGGCGGTGATCAGGCCGAACGTGGTGCGCGGCGCGGCGTCCGTCGCGAGGTCGTGCCGCACGTCCGGGGTGTCCGACATGAACTCGCCGGTGACCGCATTGAAGTTGTATCCACCCTCGGTGACGGTCAGCGAGACGATCCGCACCTCGGGCGCCGCCATCTTCGCGACGACCGCGGCCGGGTCGTCCGGTGCGAACAGGTACTCGGTGATCGAGCCGATCACCTGGGCGTCCAGCGTGCCGTCCGGCGCCTTCACCACCAGCGTGTAGAGGTGGTCCTGGGCGGCCAGCACGTCGCGCATCCGCCGGTCGGCCGGCATCACGCCGACCCCGCAGATCGCCCAGTCCGTCGCGGCGCCGGCGGACATCAGGCGGTCGAGATACATCGCCTCGTGCGCGCGGTGGAAGCCGCCCACTCCGAAGTGCACGATCCCGGTACGCAGCGCGGATCGGTCGTAGGTCGGCACGGCGAGGCCGGCGGGCGGGTTCTTCAGGGTCTCGGCGTTGAGTGGCAGCATCTTCGGTGCTCCTCCCGGCGAGGGATGGCAGATGTCCTCAGCATCGCACCGCGCGCCGAAGACCACCCGGAAAGAACGGCGCGGCCCGCACCGGGCCGCGCCGTCAGTTCCGGCCGGGGTCTTGCTGGGTCAGGCCGCTACCACGGCCGGCCCGGTTGGCGCCGGCGTGCCGCAGCCGCCGGCCATGTGCCGCAGGTAGGCCGGCAGGGTCAGGAACTCCGGGCAGGTCCGCTCGGTCAGCAGAGCGTTCAGCAGCATCCGGGCCTGGGCGAACCGCCGGGTGCCGTCCGCGTCGAGCGCCCCGGTCTCGATCAGGACATCCAGTTCCTCGCGCAGCATCCGGGACACCAGCGGCGCGCTCACCGGCACCCCGTAATCGGTCGGGGTGCCCATGTTGATCCACTGCCAGAGCTGGACCCGGCAGATCTCCGCGGTGGCCGCGTCCTCCATCAGCCCGCCGAGCGCCACCGCGCCGCGACCGCCCAGCCAGGACGC
>DASWMR010000250.1:0-2565 GCA_036399635.1 Actinoplanes sp.
GCCAGGACTACGGGAACCCCTAGAAGACGCAGCTGTTCTCGTTCACCAGCCGGATCCCGGTGACGTTGCCGTACCCGTCGACGTGCAGACCCGAGTAGCGGCCGCCGAGGACGCAGCTGATGTCTCCGGACTCGTACCGGAACTTGACCGCGGTCGGGGTGGAGTTCTGCACGGACGCGATGTCCGACCGGGGGACAGACTGGAAGTAGCTCGTGTACTCGGAGTACTGACCCATCCAGGTCTGGCCGGGGCTGTAGACACAGACGACGTTCTCCCGGCAGTCAGCCATCGCCGCCGAGGCGGGAGCCGCGGCCGGCGCGACGACACCGAGCCCGAGGGTCACCGCAGTGACCACCAGCGCACGTGAAACCACCATGATGCCCTCCAAGGTCCGTTTTCAGTCGAAATCGGACCGTAACACCGTCTTGCTGGGCGTAAGCCCAGAGCACTCAGTTGTCCTCCCCGTCCCGCGCGCTATTGCTGAGCGTCAACGACTGGAAGCGGTAGCCGCGGCCGGTATCGACCGGGTGGAAGTCGACCACGGTGAACCGGGCGGCCGTGGCGAAGGCGAGCAGCTGGTCGTCGGTGCGCCAGGAGAAGAAGCGCGGCGGCTCGTGCTGGTCGTCTTCGAGGATGCCTTCGGAGCTCTCGTGTTTGCCGTAGACGCCGAGGAAGAACAACCCGCCCGGGCGCAGCACCGCCCGGATGCCGGCCAGCACCGCGGGCAGGTCCTCGTTGGGCACGTGCAGCAGGCAGTTCATCGCGAAGACCGCGTCGAACGAGTCGGCCGGGAAGCCCAGGTGCAGGAAATCCCGAACGTGGGCCTCGATGCCCTTGGCCCGGCAATGCTCGACCATCACCGGGGAGAGATCGGCCGCGACGACGGCACACCCCTGCTGCTGAAACCAGGCGCTGTCCTGCCCGGTGCCGGCGCCGATCTCCAGCAGCCGCCCGCCGCGCGCCACGCGCTCGCCGAACGCCTGACGTACGGCCAGCTTCCAGGGCTGCTTGGCGATCCCGTCACGCCAGGCGGCGCGGGTGTCGTACGCCTGGCGCAACGGATCGAGCACATCGTCATAGCGGACGGTCATGCCGATGATTGTCGCGTTATCGGTCGGTCGCTGCCTGGCGGCTCCGCGCTTTCCGGGCCGGTTGCTGCGCTTTCGGGGCCGGTGGCTGCGCTTTCGGGGCCGGCGGCAGCGCTTTTGGGGCCGGTGGCTGTGCTTTCGGGGCCGGCGGGGGATACGCGTGCAGGATCCAGGTCTGCTGCGCCAGGGCGAACAGATTCTGCGTGACCCAGTAGATGAGCACGCCGAGGGGGAACACCACACCGGAAATCAGGAGCGAGAGCGGGATCCCGTACAGCATGAGGTTTTGCACCAGGCGCTGCTGCGGGTCGTCCGCCCGGCCGGTCCGCATGATCATCTGACGGCTCGTCAGGTACGTCGTCACGACCATCACGGCGATGAGCACCAGCACCACGGCGCGGACCGTGCCGGCCTCGGCGCCCAGCGATTGCAACTGAGCGGTGCTCGACCGGAACGTGGCGGCGATCGGTGCGCCGAACAGCTCGGCGTGGGCGGCACTGTCGAACTGGCCCAGGGTCCAGCCGTACAGGGTGCGGGCGTGCTCGCTGACGATCGTGGGCCGCAGATGCCGCAGCACGTGGAGCAGCCCGACGAACACCGGGATCTGCACCAGCATCGGGACCAGGCCGGTGATCGGGTTGACGCGCTCCGTACGGTACAGCGCGGTCAGCTCGCGTTGCAGTGCCGCCCGGTCGGTGCGGTGCTTCTCCTGCAGCGCTTTGACGCGGGGGTGCAGCGCCTGCACGGCGCGCTGCGAACGGACCTGCCGGACCACCACCGGGAACAGGATCACCCGGACGCTCAGCACCAGGAAGACGATGCCCAGCACCCAGGACCAGGAGGTGCCGAGCGCGGCGGCGTCGCCCAGGAGTCGGTCCCAGGCGGCGTGCCAGAAGAGCAGGACGGCCGAGATGGCCGAATAGAACGGCGCCATCAGTGCGCTCATCGGACACCCCCGCCGGTGCGGAGGATCAGGGCATGGTGGCACGACACAACAGACATGGGAGAGTTCCTTCACGGCCGGGACAGCATTGACGACAAGGGACGGTCATCAGCGGCCGCTGTCGTACCGGAAGTACGCTGTCGTACCGGAAGTACGCTCAGGCGGCCGCGACGGCGGCCGTTGGCCCTCTCGGCCGGGTGCGCCCCGCGGCGTCGGGGTCGCGGTGGCGGGGGACCCCGGTGCGCTCGGCCCGGGCATGCAGGCCGACGCCGGGAACGCGGGCGTCCGCGGCGGTGACCCGGCGGCCGGTGAGTATCCCGGCGGCCAGCACCGCGATCAGCAGCGCCGCGGCGGCGGCGCCCGCGCCGAGGCCAAGGTCGGCCGGGCCCGCCCCGGTCAGCAAGCTGACCAGGTGCCACAACGCGACGGACCAGAGCACACCGGCACTGTAGCGCCGGCGCGCCACAGTGGCCCTCGCCGAATCTGCGCCGACCTGCCCGCGCTCATTCGGCATGGTGGTAGACCATCTGCCAG
>DASWMR010000251.1:0-4533 GCA_036399635.1 Actinoplanes sp.
TAGAACTGCGTGATCTGCGTCTTGTTGTCGGACGCGTACACCCGGGTGATCTGCGGCGAACTGAACTCCTTGAGCTCACCGGGCAGGCTGGCGAAGGTCTGCCCGCCGGCCTTGGCCGCCAGCCCGGACATCGCCAGCACCGGGAATGCGCCCGCCGCCACCACCACTCCGGAGACCAGGCTGCAGAGCAGCAGCCCGAACGCGTTGAAGAAGATGTTGTGATCGCGCCGCCGCATCCAGGAACTCACCGCTCCACCATCCGTGACTCTGCGTTCCGCCACTGTGACCGGAACGTTCTCTTCAAACGCGCCGCGGCCTGTCCGGCACGGAGCGAGTCGCGTCTATCACACCTCAACATGTCAAGTGGCACCGTTAGGAGTGTGCCGGGAGCCCGCCCCGATCACCAGCGGAGAACGGCCGACCCACGACCGGGTGACCGGCTGGGCGCCAGCACGGTCAGCGTGGCCAGGTAGAACAGTGATAACCGGCAATGCCGGTGAGCGGGGTGACCGCCGCGCTGGCCGCGCACCTCGCCGGCGATGGCCGTGGTCTCCTGGTGCCGCTGGGTATAGCAATTGACTACAGAAACGGCATTGCGCCCTAGTGACAGGATCTCGGCGTGCAATGGCGACGATGGTGGACCGCGACGGTGGCGCTGTGCGCCCTGGTGACGGCGGTCGCGGTCGGCCTCGGGAGCGCCGCACCGGCGTACGCGATCGCCCACGGCCGGGACGCCGCCGAGGGCGAGTACCCGTTCGCCACCAAGCTGACCATGCTCGGCATTCCGGACGGCTCCGGTGGCCGGCGCGACTCGTCCTGCTCGGGCGGGTTGATCGCGCCCCGCTGGGTGCTCACCGCCGGGCACTGCTTCAAGAACTCGCGAGGCGCCCACGTGTCCCGACCGGTGGCTCGGAAGACCGTTGCCACGGTCGGGCGCACCGACCTCACCGGGTCCGGCGGCGCCGAGGCCACGGTGATCAAGGTCTACCAGTCGAAGGTCAACGACGTCGCTCTCGCCCAGCTGGACCGCAAGATCACCGGCATCACTCCGATGCGCGTCAGCCGGCGCGCGCCGCAGGTGGGCCAGGCGCTGCGGCTGACCGGTTTCGGTCTGCTCAACGGCGACGACGAGGAGGTGACCGACCGGATGCAGGTCGGTCAGTTCGCCGTCACCTCGGTCACCCGCTACGAGCTGGGGGTGGCCGGGACGGCGCCGAGCCGGCAGACCAGCGCCTGCGAGCACGACTCGGGCGGACCGTACTTCGTCCCGGACGGCACCAGCGCGGTCGTGTACGGCGTGGTCAGCTACGGGCCGGACTGCCCGCACAGCGGTTCGGAACGCAGCGCCCGGATCGACACCATCGCGTCCTGGGCGCTCGGCATCATCGGCCGCGACGGGCCCGCGCCGACGCCGACGCCGACCGCGAAGCCGTTCGCGGCGCCGAGCGTCACCCCCTCGCCGGCGGCGTCGCGACCACCGGCGGCGGCATTGCCGGAAACCGACAAGACCGCAACCCGCCTGCCGTACGGGCTGAGCACCCCGGTACTCGCCGGAGCCCCCGCCGTGCTGGTCGGCATCGCCCTGCTCGCCGGCGCCCGGCGCCGCAAGCGGTGGCGCCCACGCCATCGCCGGTGAGCCGATGGCGTGCCGGGCCGCACTATGGGGTAAAGATGCAGCATGACGACGGTCCTGCGCGCGGTGGTCTCCGGCGGCCTGGCACTCACCCTGGCACTCAACCAGGCCGCATGCTCCGCCACCGACTCGGCCGGGCCCGCGGATCCCCCACTGCGGGGGACCGACCCGCCACCGTCCGGCGCGGTCGCCGCGAAGGTCCCGGCGCTGCAGGCCACCGCGGTACGCCCGCTGGCCGGCACCGGCGACGCACCGTTCGACGAGACCCGCAAGCTGCAGGCCCCGCCCGGCTGGACGGTCACCGTCTGGGCCCGGGTGACCGGCGCCCGGCTGCTGGCCTGGACGCCGGACGGCCGGCTGCTGGTGTCGCGGCCCAAGTCCGACGACGTGGTCGAGCTGACCCCGGCCGACGGTGCTGCCGCGCCGGCCCAGCGCACCCTGCTCAGCGGGCTGAACCAGCCGCACGGGCTGGCCTTCACCGGTGACACGCTGTACGTGGCCGAGAGCGATCAGGTGGACGCCTACACCTACGCGGCCGGCAAGGTCTCCGGCAAGCGGGTGGTGATCGACGGGCTGCCCGACGCGAAGAGCCCCGAGCTGGGCGGCGCCTACGCGCACGCGTTGAAGAGCGTCGCGGTCGGCAAGGACGGCGCGCTCTACGTCTCGGTCGGGTCGACCGGCAACGTGTCCGCCGACGACCGGGACGCCGACCCGGAGCGTGCCACCATCCTGCGGGCGCCGGCCGGCGGCGGCAAGCCGACGGTGTTCGCGCGCGGCGTCCGCAACGGCACCGGCCTGGCCGTCGCCCCCGACGGCGCGGTGTGGACCGCGGTGAACAACCGGGACAACATCGCCTACCCACACGACGCCGACTACGACGGCGACGGCGAGAACGACCAGGGCGAGAAGCTGCTGGCCTACGTCAACGACCACCCGATCGAGCCGCTGGCCCGACTGACCCAGGGCCGCGAGCTCGGCTGGCCGTACTGCAACCCGGAGCCGGACCTGAAGCCGGGCGAGAAGGAATCGCCGCTCAGCTACACCCGTCGGCCGTTCGTCCGGGACATCGAGTTGAACCCGGACGGCAAAGAGCTGGACTGCGCCAAGCTGCCCCCGGTCGAGCAGGGCATGGGCGCCCACTCCGCACCGCTGGGCCTCAGCTTCGCTACGTCACCCGGGCTGGCCGGCGCGTACGGCCCGGGGGCCCTGGTCGGCATCCACGGCTCGTGGAACCGCAAGCCGCCCCGACCGCCGGAGGTGTCCTTCTTCGCGTGGCGCGGCAACACCCTCGGTCCGCAGCAGACGCTGCTGACCGGCTTCCAGAACTCCGACGGGTCGCGCTGGGGACGGCCGGTCATGGCGGTGCAGGGCCCGGACGGCGCCCTGTACGTCAGCGACGACCTCGCCGGAGCGGTGTACCGGGTCACCGCACCCTGACCTGCTGGGGCGCGTCCGCGGCCCGTCGGCACTGATCAATAACGGCAACGCCGCCCGGTGGCTCACCGGGCGGCGTTGCGAATCGTGGAACAGCTCAGCTATCTGCCTCAGCGGGTGCCGAGGTAGTAGCTGACGTGCGGGGGCTGGTTGTAGCCGACGTTCTGCCAGGCGATCCCCAAGCGGTACAACGGGTCGTGCTCGAGCGTGGTGAACCCGTACCTGGTCGGGTAGGGGGTGCTGAACAGACGCAACGCGGTGCTGTCCTCGGTGCGCCAGATGGCCTCCTCGCGCCAGTCGCCGAGCAGGTCGGCCTGCAGCGCCGGGGAGCCCTTCGTGTAGTTGTTGGAGTACGTGCCGGTCGCGGTCAGCAGGTTCGTGGTGGTCAGCGTCGCCGGGTCCCACTTGCCGATCGTGCCGGTGCCGACCGTAGTGGTGGTGTCCCAGTTGTGGTCGAGGATCTCCCGGCCCAGGTCACCGTCCCAATAGATGGCGAAATTGGCGGCCGGGATGGTGTTCGAGATCAGCGTGCCGTCGGCGGCGTAGAGCCAGCCGGTCGTCGAGTTCCAGGCACCGTTGATCGCCCAGGCCTCCTCGCCCGGGTGGGCCGGGTCGATGTCGGCGGACACGCCCCGTCCGGTGTCGATGCCGGTGAACGTGCCGAACAGGTGCTCGCCGGTCGCCGCGTCGTGCTCCTCCATGCCGTACGTGGCGCCCTTGTGTTCGTGCACGCCGAACACCTCGAGCCCCGGGTGGGCCGGGTTCAGGTCGCCGACATGCAGCGCGTCGCCGTGCCCCAGGCCGGTGCCGTAGAGGACGGTGCCGTCGTCGTCGATGGCCAGTGCCCCGTACACGATCTCGTCCTTGCCGTCGCCGTCCACGTCGGCCGGCGCGAGGTTGTGGTTGCCCTGCCCCTCGTACTCCTTGCCGGCGATGTTGCTGTCGAACGTCCAGCGGTGGGTGAGTTCCCCGCCCTTGAAGTCGTAGGCCACCAGCACGGTACGGGTGTAGTAGCCGCGCGCCATCACGATGCTCGGGTGCTTGCCGTCCAGGTAGGCGACCGCGGCCAGGAACCGGTCGACCCGGTTGCCGTACCCGTCGCCCCAGTCCGAGACCGTGCCGCGGGCCGGCTCGTACGGGATGGTGGTGATCGCCTTGCCGCGGCGGCCGTCGAAGACGGTCAGGAACTCGGGGCCGTCGAGCACCCACCCGCCGGCGTTGCGGTAGTCGGCGGCGGCGTCACCGATCACCGTGCCGGTGCCGTCGGTGGTGCCGTCGGCGGTCTTCAGGACCACCTCGGAGCGGCCGTCGCCGTCGAAGTCGTAGACCAGGAACTGGGTGTAGTGCGCGCCGGCCCGGATGTTGCGGCCAAGCGAGATCCGCCACAACCGGGTGCCGTCCAACTCGTACGCGTCCAGGAACACCTCGCCCGTGTACCCGGACTGGGAGTTGTCCTTGGAGTTGGA
>DASWMR010000252.1:0-8331 GCA_036399635.1 Actinoplanes sp.
CGACCACCGGCTCGCGCTGATCGCCGCGGCGCACCCGGTCGACCTCGCGGTCGGTGCTCCGGTCGTGCTGCCCGGACCAACCCACGCCGTCATCGTCGAGTCCGGTGTGATCGCTCTCGCCGACGGCGTCGAACTGCGCCGCGGCACCCTGATCGGTCCGGTCGGCGAGGGCAGCCCGGGCGCGGTTGCGCAGACCCGCACCCCGGCCCGGCTCTGGGTGCTGCCGGACGCCTCCGACCTGCCGCCGCTGGTCGGCGCGGCGTACCGGCCCGGCTCGCCGATGCCGGTGGCCTCGATCAACAGTGGTCTGCGGCCCAGCGTGCCCGACGGCAGGTCCTATCCACCGCTGGCCGTGCCGCCCGGCCCGCCGGACGGCATCCTGAACCCCGATGTGGACAAGCGCTTCGAGCGGCGCCTGCGGTTGCTGGTCCTGCTGCTGCTGATCACCGCGCTGCTGCTGACCGCGGTGACCTTCCGTGCCGCACCGGCCTGGGCCGAGATGCCCCGCAGCGACGTGCTGCTGACGGTGAGCTGGGGACGGATGACCGCCGCGCTGGACGATCAACAGGTTTCCCTGACGTCGGGTTCGGTTCGGTACCTCGATTCCGGCGACCAGATCATCGTGCCGACCCAGGGCGGCGGCTGGCTCACCTTCCCGGGCGGATCGATCACCATGCTCTGCCCGGGGGCGCGGCTCGACGTCGCCCGGGTGAGCACCGGCGAGGGGCGGCGCCAGGCCCCGGCCGCCACGCTCAACCTCAAGGAAGGCCGGGTGCTCGCCGACACGACAAGCACCAGCGGGGCGTATGACCCGCTCCGCTTGACCATCAACCGGCAGGGCGGTGCGGTCACCAACGACGGCCCGGCCTGGTTCGCGGTCACCCCGGAGGCACCCCCGGCCCCGGCTGGCGTGGCTGAGCCCAGTACACCGGCCCAGCCCGAGCCGGCGACCGCCGAGCCGGCGCCGGCCCCGCCGGCCCCGCCGGCTACGGTCAGCGTCTCGGTCGGGACGGTTGCGGTCGGCGGCACCGCCACGCCGGCCACGAATGACGAGCTGAGCTGCGGCGACGGCGTGCCGGTCAAACCGCCGTCGGAAGCAACGCCGACGCCCGAGCCGATCGAGGAGTCGCTGCCCGTCGAGTCGACGCCGGCCGTCGACCCGGGCACCACCGCGCCCGAGACCGGTAGCGTGGACGTACCGCCGGTGGCGGATCCCGGACCGGCCGGCGGCGGGACGACCACCGGTCCGCGCCCGACCGCGACGACGCGACCGCCCACCACCCGGCCGACGACGCGACCGCCCGCCGCCACCACCCCGCCGACGACGCGACCGCCCGCCGCTACCACCCCGCCGACGAGCGCCGCACCCACCACGCCACCACCGACGACGCCGACGCCGACCACACCGGAGCCGACCGAGGTTACTTCGGTCCCGCAGCAATCGATTTCGGAGGCGGTCGCCTCCTCGTAGAAGGAGGTTGGATGCTCTGCTGGTTCTGCGTCGAGGCGGCCCGGGCGAGTTGCCGATTCTGCGGGCGGGGTGTCTGCGCCGACCATGCGCGGTTCGGGCCGTACCTGCTGCAGGTGAACCGTTCCGAATCGCGGGGCCGGGCCGAGGGCCTGGTGGTGGACGACGCGGTGCAGTGCGGCACGTGTCGGCCCCGCCCCCATCCGGTGGGCATGCCGGAGCTCGACTGACGGGGCCTCGACTGCTCGACTGACTGGGCCTCGACTGACTGGGCTCAGGCGGGCTGGTTGTGTGTCCGGCCGGACGTGCCACGATGAATCCATGGTCAAGACTCCGGTGGCGTTCGTGCTCGGCGGCGGCGGCGTGCTCGGCGCGGTCGAGGTCGGCATGCTGCGCGCGCTCTTCCGGGCCGGCTTCCGGCCGGACACGGTGGTCGGCACATCGATCGGCGCGGTGAACGGCGCACTGGTCGCCACCGACCCGAGCGAGGCGGTCACCGACCGATTGGTGCGGCTGTGGACCTCGCCGGAGGCGGCCGCGGTCTACGGCGACTCGCTCGGCCGCCAGATGCGCCGGTTCGCCGCGCGCACCCACCTGCACTCGCCCGCGCCGCTGCGCAAGCTGCTGGCCAGCGAAGTCGGCGAGCACACCACGTTCGCCGATCTCAAGGTGCCGTTCCGCTGCTGCGCCGCGAGCATCGAACGGGCCGCCGAACACTGGTTCGACAGCGGTCCACTGGTCGACGCCGTACTCGCCTCGTCGGCCGTGCCCGGCCTGCTGCCTCCGATGGAAATCTCGGGGGAGCACTATGTGGACGGTGGGATCGTCAACTCGATCCCGATCGGTGAAGCGGTCCGGATCGGCGCCAAGCTGATCTTCGTGCTTCAGGTGGGCCGGGTGGAGCGCCAGCTGAGCGTGCCGCGCCGGCCCTGGGAGGTGGCTCAGGTGGCATTCGAGATCGCCCGCCGGCATCGGTTCGCCCGCGAGCTTGCCGCACTGCCCGACGATGTACGCGTGCACGTGCTCCCCGCCGGAAGTGGCGACAAACGCGACGACAGCCCGTGGGCCTACCGCGACATGGCCGCGGTGGGTCGCCGGATCAGCCGTGCCTACGTCGCCTCCCGCCGCTACTTGGCCGCCAACGTCCTGCCGCTGCCCGGCCCGGAAGGTCACTGATGCTGCTGCCCACCCGGATCCGCCGGCTGGTGATCGCCCCGGTGATGATCGCGCTCGCCATCGTGCTGGTGACCACGCTGCCGGTCTGGCTGCTACTGGCGCTGGCCGCCTCACCGCTGGTGCCCGGCCACCTGAGAGTGCCCCGCCTGGTCTTCCTCGCGATCGCGTACGTGGTCTGGGATGCCGCCGCACTGGTCGTGCTGGCCGTGCTGTGGGTGGCCGCCGGCTTCGGCTGGAAGATCCGGTCACCCTGGTTCCAGCGGGCCCATTACGTGGTCACCGGCCGGTTCCTCGGCATCCTTTTCTGGCTGGCCCGGTGGTCACTGCACCTGACCGTGGACGTCGTCGGCACCGACCCGGACACCGCCGTTCCCGGCCGCCCGGAGATCGTGGTGAGCCGGCACGCCGGGCCGGGCGACTCGTTCATCCTGATCCACGGCCTGGTGAACTGGTTCGACCGCGAACCGCGGATCGTGCTCAAGGCGACGCTGCAGTGGGATCCGGCAGTGGACGTGCTGCTCAACCGGCTGCCCAACCGGTTCATCTCGCCCGGCCGCACCGGTACCCACACGCTGGAGCAGGAGATCGCCGATCTGGCGACCGGGCTAGACCACAACGACGCCTTCGTGATCTTTCCGGAGGGCGGCAACTTCACCCCGCGGCGCCGGACCAGTGCGATCGCCCGGCTGCGGGCGCGGGGCATGGCCGACATGGCGGAGAAGGCGACCCGGCTGCGGCACGTGCTGCCGCCGAAGCCGGGCGGGCTCTTCGCGGCGATCGACGCGGCGCCGGACGCCGGCGTCATCTTCGTGGCGCACACCGGCCTGGACCGGATGCTCACGGTCGCCGACGTCTGGCGGGAACTGCCGATGGACAAGCGACTGATCATGCGGTTCTGGAGTGTCCCGCCGGAGGAGGTGCCGGTCGGCGAAGAGGAGCGGGTGGCCTGGCTCTACGAGTGGTGGGCGCGCATCGACGCCTGGATCGAGGAAAACCGGCCGGCGTCCCGCCCGCTGAGCACGGACTGGACCGCCCGCCGGTCTCCTGCGGATGTCTGACGGTCTGCGATCAGCCGCCGAGTGAGGTGTAAAGGTCGGCCGGCGCCTCGGTGATCTGGGAGGCGGCGGGGCGGGTTGCGGTGACCGGGACGCCGTAATCGGTGTAGAGCACCTCGATCGGCAGGATCTGCTTGCTGCCCGTGCTGGGCGGCGTGATCATCAGCACCGAGAGCCGGCCCTGCTCGTCGATGCCGGCCGTGAACGGCACGTTCTGCGCCTGCGCGCCGTAGCTGTCGACGGTGACCTGGTCGACGCCGGCCAGGCCGATCGCCTTGCTCACGTCGAGGGTGCCGGCGTAGTTGTTGCCGCCGGTCGAGTGCACGTCGGTGGACGAGGCGAGCAGGTTGGCGGTGTTCACCGGGTCGACCTGGCCGGGCCGCAGCCCGACGTTCGCGCCCTCGGGCAGCCGGGCCACGTCGAGATGGGTCCAGGTGCCGGCCTTGGTGACGCCCGGCACCTGCACATACAGGTCCTTGTCGAGGAGCAGGGACTTGACCTTGAGCTCGGTGTTCGTGCCGCTGGCGGTGAGGTCGGCGGTGCCGACCCGGGTCGCCGGGTCAACCGCGCCGCTCAGCTTGAAGCTGGTGCCCGAGGTCGCGAGGATCTTGAAGCTGGTGGTCCCGAGCTTGGCCGTCGCTGCGGCGAGCGCCGAGACGGCAGCCGGGTCGGCGCTCGCCGAACTCGGGGCGGTGGCCGGACCGGATCCGCTTGCACTCGGGTCCGCGCCGCCGTTGTCGCAGCCGGCGACCGCAAAAGCGGCCGCGGCCATCGCCGTCAAGCCCAGCCCGGCGAGCCTTGGTGTCCGCATGTCGTCCTCCTGCCCTGCCAGGCGGCCACGACGGCGCCCGGATCACCGGCATCAATTCCCGATGGGCTCGGCGGGCAAACGGACACCGGCGACACCCACCCAGCGGGGTGCGGCGATCACGGGGCATGATTACCAAGGCAATTCCGCCGCGTACCACCGGGAGGACGCGTGAGGTTCGAGGTCAGCAAGGTCCTCGACGCCATCGAGAGTCGGCTCAGCACCGATCCGGCCTTGGCCCGTGCGGTGGTGGACCTGGCCGAAATAGTGCGCTACGCCGACCTGGACGGCGGCCGGCCGGCCAGCTCGGTGCGCCTCGGGCTGGTCATCGATGCGCTAGGTAAGTACCTTGCCGAGGAGATCGCCCCGGTTTACGTGGTGGCGCCGCGCGGCGTGTTATCCGATGTGGACCTGACCTCCAACGAGCGCATGGTCATCCGCCGCTGGGCCGACGACGGCAAGGTCGAGGTTGTGCCGCAGACCGACGACCGGGTTTTCGAGGTGGCCGAGCTGCTCGGCCTGCCGGTGCTCACCCGGGGGCGGGGTGACCAGGTGCGCGAGCGCCGGCCGTGGGTGGACGAGCCGGGCCGGCTGCTCGCTGCGGTGTCCGGCGAGGGCGGCGCCACGGTGCTGGTGCCGCGGGTGGGCCGGGGTGAGCCGCCGCGGCCGACCGAGCGCTCCCCGATCGGCGAGCGCCTGCTGGCCCGGGTGTGGAGCTGTCCCGAGTCCAACTGCACGAGCTTCGGCTCAGGCGCCGACCCGGACAGCCCGTTCTCCGACATGCGCACGTTCACCAGCCCGGTGGCCCAACCGCCGCCGGCCATGCGGTCCGGCGCGCCGACCTGTCCCCGGCACGGCGAGCGGCTCACCGACGCCGGTGCCCGGCCACCGGTCGAGGTGCTGTCGGTGCGCATCGACGGTGTGATCCGCCGTCGTTTCGTGGTGTCGGCCGAGACCCCGGTGGTGGTCGGCCGGGCGCCCGAGGGCGGCGAGGGGATCATGCTGGGCCAGTGGCTGACCGATGAGGCCCGCAAGTGGATCAGCCGCGGGCACGCGACGTTCGCGCTGCACCCCGACGGCGGGCTGACCGTGCAGGACGTCAGCACGAACGGCACCGGCGTCCGCCCGGGCGGCTCGACCGACGACGGTCAGCGGCTCACCCTCGGCCGCAACGAGATCCGGGTGCTCGGCCCGGCCGACGTGGTCGAGCTCTTCGCCGGAGTGCAGGTGGGCCGGTCGAAGACGTGGGCCACCGGCGGCGTCGTGCAGCCCACCTCGGTGATGGCCGAGGCGCCGACCATCGCCCTCCGCAAGTTAAACCAGTGATCAGGCCCAGGGCATAGGCCCTAGCGCAGGATCGCGGCGAGCTGGGCGACCGCCTGGTCCACCTCCGCGGCGGTCACCACCAGCGGCGGAGCCAGCCGGATGGTCGAGCCGTGGGTGTCCTTGGCCAGCACACCGCGCTCGGCCAGGCGCTCGCACGCCTGCCGGCCGGTCATCAGCGACGGGTCGATGTCCACTCCGGCCCACAGGCCACGCCCGCGCACCGCGACGACGCCGCTGGAGATCAGCGCGGTCAGCCCGGCGTGCAGCCGGTCGCCCAGTTCGGCTGAACGGCGCTGGAACTCGCCGGTCGCCAGCAACCGCACCACCTCGACGCCGACCGCGCAGGCAAGCGGGTTGCCGCCGAAAGTGGAGCCGTGCTCACCCGGTTTGAGCACGCCGAGCACCGCCGCGTCGGCGGCCACCGCGGAGACCGGCACGATGCCACCGCCGAGCGCCTTGCCCAGTAGGAACATGTCCGGGACGACGTCCTCGTGCTCGATGGCGAAGGTGCGCCCGGTGCGGCCCAGGCCGGACTGGATCTCGTCGACGACGAGGAGCACGTCCTGCTCGCTGCAGAGCGCCCGCAGGCCCGCGAAGTAACCGGCCGGCGGAACCAGCACACCGGCCTCACCCTGGATCGGCTCCATCAGCACGGCCACGGTGTTTGCGGTGATTGCGTCGCGCACGGCGGCCAGATCACCGAACGGAACAACGACAAAGCCCGGGGTGTACGGGCCGAAGTCGTCCCGGGCGTCCGGATCGGTGGAGAAGCTGACGATCGTCGTGGTACGCCCGTGAAAGTTGTCCGCCGCGACGATGATCTCGGCCTGCTGGTCCGGCACGCCCTTGACCTGGTAGCCCCACTTGCGAGCCACCTTGATCGCGGTCTCCACCGCCTCGGCGCCGGTGTTCATCGGCAGCACCAGCTCCTTGCCGCAGAGCTCGGCCAGCTCTCGGCAGAAGGCGGCGAACTGGTCGTGCACGAACGCCCGGCTGGTCAGCGTGACCCGGTCGAGCTGAGCGTGCGCGGCGGCGATCAGCGCCGGGTGCCGGTGCCCGAAGTTCAGCGCCGAATAGCCGGCGAGGAAGTCCAGGTAGCGGCGGCCGTCGACGTCGGTGACCGAGGCACCCTCGCCGTGCGCGATGACGACCGGCAGCGGGTGGTAGTTGTGCGCGGTGTGCCGCTCGGCCTCGGCGAGGGCGGACGGCGTGAGCAGGTCGACGGTAGTCACGAACGGACCTCCAGCGTGCAGCACTTCGGACCGCCGCCGGCCTTGCGCAGCTCGGAGACGTCGACGCCGACGGTCTGATAGCCCGCCGACCGCAGCTGCGCGGCCAGGTGGGTGGCCTGCTCCGGCAACACCACCGTGCGGCCGTCGCTGACCGCGTTGAGGCCCAGCACCGCGGCGTCCTGCGGATCAGCGATCACCGCGTGCGGGAAGAGCCGCTGCAGGACGGCCTGCGAGCCGGGGGAGAAGGCCGACGGCAGGTACGCGACGTTGGTGTCGTCCAGCACGCAGAGCGCGGTGTCCAGGTGGTAGTACGCCGGGTCGACCAGCTGCAGGCTGATCACCGGGCGGCGCAGCGTCTCCTGGGTCTCGGCGTGCGAGGCGTGCGCGGTGCGGAATCCGGTGCCCGCCAGCAGCACGTCGCCGGCGAGCAGGATGTCGCCCTCGCCCTCGTTGGTGTGCTTCGGATCGATCACTTCGAAGCCGCGCTCGCGGAACCAGGACGCGTACGCCGGAGCCTCGTCGGCCCGCTCGGCGTCCCGGAACTGGACAGTCAGCGCTCGGCCGTCGACCACCGTCGCGCCGTTGGCGGCGAAGACCATGTCGGGCAGGCCGGGTAGCGGGTCGATCAGCTCGACGGTGTGCCCGAGATCGAGGAACGTGCGCCGCAGGTTCTCCCACTGGCGTACGGCGAGCGCGTTGTCATACGGAGCCGTGGGATCCATCCACGGGTTGATCCGATAGGTGACCGCGAAATAGGTGGGCCGGCACATCAGGTAGCGGCGTGGCGATGCCGTGGTCGTCATGCTGGCAACGCTAGGCGGGTGCGGGTGGCGGATGCCCTGGTTCAACCATGCGTACAGCGGCCGATCGTTGCGTGATCTTCGACCTGGGCGGAGATTCGTTGCACACGCGTCGAGGGTGGCCCGAACCGGGCCACCCTCGACGACAAACCAGGTCTCCGGCGCACCGCCGGAGGAGTTCGGGGCGGGGCGGGGGTGCAGTCCCGCCCCGGTTCCGATCTGCGCCGGTGAATCACCGGTGCAACTGTCTGATACCCGTCAGAAGCGGTTCACAAACCTCGCATCTAGCCACTCGCGCAAAGAATTCACCGGCTGCACGTCGGTGCCCAGCCAGCCCAGCGAGCCGGTCAGCGCCAACCCGCCGAGCACGATCGCGCCGAGCGCGAAGATCATGCCGAGCAGGGCGTCGCTCGTGCCGGCCACGTGCCGCTTGCCGGTCGCGTGGATCCCGGCCAGCGACAGCACC
>DASWMR010000253.1:0-3035 GCA_036399635.1 Actinoplanes sp.
CTCCTCCAGGTGCGGATAGCCGGAGAGGATGAACTCCTCGATGCCCAGCGCCGCGTACTCCTCGATCCGGTCGGCCACCTCGGCGTGGCTACCCACCAGGGCGGTGCCCGCGCCGCCGCGGACCAGGCCGACACCGGCCCACAGGTTCGGCGCGACGACCAGGCCGTCGCGGGAGCCGCCGTTCAGCTCGAGCATCCGCCGCTGACCCTCGGACTCGCTGCGCTTCAGGCCCGCCTGCACGGAGGCGAGGTCGCTGTCGGAGATACCGCGTAGCAGCCGGTCGGCCTCGGCCCAGGCGGCGTCGGCGGTGTCCCGGGTGATCACGTGTAGCCGGATGCCGAACCGCATGTCCGGTCGCAGCGAGCGGATCCAGGCCAGCTTCTCGGCCACCTGCGCGGGCGGCTCACCCCAGGTCAGGTAGACGTCGGCGTGCTCGGCCGCGACCGGGCCGGCGGCCTTCGACGAGCCGCCGAAATAGATTGCCGGTACCGGGTCGGGCACCTTCGCCAAGCGGGCGCCCTCGACGCGTAGGTGCTCGCCCTGGTGGGTGACTGTCTCGCCGCGGAACAGCCCGCGCACGATGCTGAGGAACTCGTCGGTGCGGGCGTACCGGTCGTTCTTGTCCAAAAAGTCGCCGTACTGCCGCTGCTCGGCCGACTCGCCGCCGGTGACGACGTTGAGCAGCAGCCGGCCGCCGGAGAGCCGTTGGAAGGTGGACGACATCTGCGCCGCCAGGGTCGGCGAGGTGAGCCCTGGCCGGAACGCGACAAGGAACTTCAGCCGCTCGGTCACCTCGACCAGCATCGCGGTCGACAGCCAGGCGTCCTCGCACCAGGCGCCGGTCGGGGTCAGCGCGCCGACGAAGCCGAGCTGCTCGGCGCTGCGCGCGATCTGGCCGAGATAGGCGACGGACGGCGGGCGGGCGCCCCCGGCAGCGCCGGCGGGTGTGCCGTGGCCGCCGCCCACGATCTCGCGGCTGTCGCCGTTGGTGGGCAGAAACCAGTGAAAGTCCATGCCGACACCCTATCCCTATATCCTATGGACTAGATAGGGTGCCCGGCATGGACGAGCGTACATACGATGAACGGCGCCTCCGGCAGTGGCTGTCCGGGCAGGCGCGCGGCTTCTCCCGTCGGGACCTGCTGAAGCTGACCTCGGCCGTCGGGGCCGCGGCGGCCACCGGTGCGGTCGCCGGTGCCTCGCCGGCCGCCGCCGCGGACGGCCCGATCGTCAAGCCGCTGCCGCCGGAGCTGTTCACCGTGCTCGGCACCAACGCCGAGATGCGCTGGTCGGCGATGCGCGGGCAGGGCTACCACGTGCCGATCGACCGGTTCTTCGTGCGCAACCACACCAGCACGCCGACCATCGACGCGGCCTCGTGGAGTCTGGAGGTCACCGGCTCGGGCCTGCGCGGCCGGCCGGCGACGTTCTCGCTGAGCGATTTGACGGGCCTGCCGAGCGAGACCCGGTCGGTTGCGGTCGAGTGCGCCGGCAACGGCCGCAGCTACTTCACCTCGCAGCAGGGCCAAACCGTCTCCGGTACGGCGTGGAAGCTCGGCGGGATCGGCGTGGCGCGGTGGCGGGGCGTACGCCTGTCCACCGTTCTGCGGTTGGCCGGCCTCGACCGCTCGGCCGTCGACGTGCTGCCGACCGGGCTCGACCCGAACTACGTCACCGGCGGTGTCGACCTGGGCCCGGTGCGGCGGCCGTTGCCGGTCCGCAAGGCGCTTGATGACGTTCTGCTGGCGTACGAGATGAATGGTGAACCTCTGCCGGCTGACCATGGCCATCCCGTGCGGGTGGTGGTGCCCGGCTGGATCGGCATCTCGTCGATCAAGTGGGTGGGCCGCATCGAGGTCGCCGCCGAGCCGCTGTTCTCGCCGTGGAACACCCAGTTCTACCGGCTGTTCGGCCCGGACTTCCCGGCCGAGGGCCAGCCGTTCGACCGGCAGGTGGTCAAGAGCGCCTTCGAGCTCGACCCGGGCGCCACCTTCGCGGCCGACCAGCTCACCTGGCTGACCGGCCGCTCGTGGTCGGCGGCCGGCCGGATCCAGCAGGTGGAGGTGAGCACCGACGGCGGCACGACCTGGCGCCGGGCGCGACCGGTCGGCCCGTCGATCGACGACGCCTGGCAGCGCTGGGAGATCAACTGGCGGCCCGCGGCCGGCCCGCACGAGCTGCTGGCCCGCGCCACCGACGTGCACGGCAACACCCAGCCGGAGGTGGCCCGCTTCAACACCCTGGGCTACCTGTTCGACGCCGTGGTCCGGGTGCCGGTCTCCGCCGTCTAGTTCTTGGCTGGCTCTACTTCTTCGGCTTGGCGGGCTTCGGCAGTGGGGGCGCCGTCTTGGCGTACTCGACCAACAGTGGCGTCCCCACCCGGGTCATCGCCTTGGCCCGCTTCGCGACGTCTTCCGGTGTCGCCGGTGACGGCGGCGCCGGAACGTGGATGGCGATGTTGCCGACGAAGGTCAGCAGGTCGTCGACGGTGCCCGGGAAGAGGTGGCACAGGTCCGCAGCGGCCCGCAGCTGTGACTCCGGAATGTGCGCGACGTGCTCGGCCATCCCACCCGCCCACGCTGACGGGTGCACCAGGTAACCGGCCGGCAGCCGACCCGGCCCGCCGAGCCCGCGCAGCGCGGCACCCCGGTCACCGCGGCCCGCGCCGCCGCTGCTGGACACGAAGACGACCACGCCGGCACCGATCAGCCCACAGATCAGCAACGCCATCGCACCCGACCCGGCCACCGCGACGATCACCACGGCCAGCACGACGAGCACCACCGCGGCCGCCATCAGCTCGGCGGTACCGTCCCGGCGCTCGTCCGACTCGACGTCCGCCACCAGGCGCGCGAGGATGCCGTCGTAGATCCGGTCGGCCGGCTGCCACTGGTCCTTCCGCACCGGCATGGTCCGCAGTGCCACGGGCGTGTCCTTTCCTTCGGCGGTCCCCCCGATATCGGTTCCCGGCCGCCTCCGGTAAAGGCTTCTGCGCTACTCCTCGACGCAGAATTCGTTGCCCTCCGGGTCGAGCA
>DASWMR010000254.1:0-4009 GCA_036399635.1 Actinoplanes sp.
GCCCATGCATTTTCGGACATATCCGTCTTCCAACCGGGTTCCCGCGTGGATTCGGTGGTTCCCGTTCTTTGGCGAGAGCACGTGCTCCATAATTCCGACGTCCTGAGCGAGAGGGAGGCGAGGGGAGGTGAGCTGGGTGAGCGTCTTGACGATGGTGCTGTCGGCCCTGGGCGGGGGTGGAGTACTGGCCTGGCTTGTCCGCCTGGTCGTGCAGCTCGTGCCGGAGCACCGGCTGTCCCTCGTTACGAAGAAGTGCCTAGAGGCCAAGACCAAAGTGGAGCGCGATTACTACCACTCGTTGCTGCGCACGTTGAAGGAGTCCGGTGACCAGGAGCTTGGCATCGAGGTGCAGCCCAAGGCCCCGAGGCAGCGTCAGCGGCGAGCCACCAAGGCGCTTGCATCCGCTGCGCAGAGCGAGCCCGAGACTTCGAACTGAGGTCCGTGCCTGCGGTGGCGACATCGTGGAGGTCAAGCGCCAAGGGCGCCCCGCGGGTCGACGAGTCGGACACCATCTCCGCCCCAGGCGACTTGCGCGCGGTCCTAGTAGGTGCGCACAGCGGCAACTTCAAACGCCAAGGGCGACCTACCTCAACGTGATCCGCGCCGAGGGTGTCATCGAGGACCTGGTCTCGGACGACGAGTACACGCTTACTGCGATGGAGACTTCGTCTTGGGAGGTCCGCCGTGCCAGGCGTTCTTGATCCCACCTGTGGCTCGGTGCGGTTTCAGGTGGCCCGTGATGGAAGTTCTTCGGTGTAGTCGTTCATCACCCACACCGACTACAAGGTGAACCCGCTCGACAACGTCGTGCAACTACGTCAACCCCTTAAGCACCTAATGTACGCAACGACAATGGGCCCCCAGCCCGTCGTCGCCTCGCGTTCACCGCGCTGCTCACCCAGCGCCGGGCCACCCCCAACCACCCGGACCAGCAGACCGAACGGGCGGGAGAGCGGCGGACGCCTGAGCCGAATCCGCACCGGCCTCGTCGGCCAGACGATCGTCAGTACCGATCAGCAACACCGCCGCCAGCCCACGACCCGACCGCAACAGCAAGCCGGCCAGCCACCGCCGCGGACTGAGCCAGCCCCGCAAACGGGACCCGGCGCCACGAACGGACCCGGCGCCGCAGACTGACTCGGCCTTGCGGGCAGACCCGGCGCTGCGCAGCACGGTCCGGCTGCGCAGCACGGTCCGGTCGCCGAGCACCGCCGTCTGGGAATCGCCCCGGACCGCCTGCACCACCGCCGCGGGTGTGGCATCCACCCCGTCGGCCGCGAACCGGCGGCGTACCCGGCCGACGACCGCGTCGTACCCGCTCATGCCGCCACCGCCGACCGCTCGTCGACCAGCTCGCCGATCAGCTGTCGGCACAATGTCGCGAGCGGGCCCTTGCCGTTGCTCACCGGTGCCTCGCCGCGCTCCAGCGCCTGGCACATGGCCGGCTCCGGACGCAGCGTGCCGACCAGCGGGAGGCCGAGCACCGCGGCCATGTCACGCGGTTTCAGCCGGCCCGGCGCCGGGCCGCGGACCACCAACGACAGGTCCTCCCGATGCACCCGGACCATCTGCGCCACCCGGGCCGCGGCCGCGGCGGCACGCAGCTCGGCGGGCACGATCAGCACCGCGCGGTCGGCGGACTGCAGCGCGAGCACGGCCGCGTCGTCGAGGCTGCGCGGCAGGTCCGCCACGATTACCTCCCGGCCGCGCCGGCCGGCGTCGAGGGTGGTCGCCATGGCCTCGGCCGGAACCACCGGGCCGTGCTCTCGGGTGAACGAGAGCACCACCAGATCACCCCGGTGCGGCAGCGCGTTGAGCAGCGCGGCCGGATCGACTCGGCCGGCCGCCTCGGCGAGGCCGGACCAGCGGAGGCCGGCCGCGTCCTCCCAGCCGAGCAGCAGGTCCAGCCCGCCGCCGAGCGGGTCGGCATCGATCAGCAGGGTGCGGTGCCCGGCGGCGGCCGCGGTCACCGCCAGGCCACCGGCCAGGATGCTGGCGCCGGCACCGCCGCGGCCGCCGATCACCGCGATGGTCCGGCCGACCGGCTGGCCGGGACGCTCGGCGAAGCGGTCGACTAGCCAGGCCTCGGCGGTGGGCAGCTCGATGACGTGCTCGATGCCGAGCACCTTGGCGGCCTCCCAGACCTGATCGGGTGGGTCACCGCGGCCCACGAAAGCCACCCGGGAACGGCGCGGTAGTCGGGCCCGGACGCAGGCACCGATCTGGTCGACGCCGACCATCACGAGCGGGGCGAGCGGGTAGCGTGGTCGGGCCGCGGCGAGGTCGGGCGCCACGTCGACCTCGGTGCCGCCGGCGGCGGCCAGCCGGAGCAGATCGTCGAGCAGATCAGGGTCGCCGGTCACGACGAGGGGCAGGCGCGGAACAGGCATTGTGGATCTCCAACGCGAGCGGCGGGCGGGTGTGGAGGCCCAGATTCGCGAAGGTCGCCCCGGTCGGCAACGGCGCTTCCGCCCGGCTGTGGACAACCTGGCGGGCTGTGGATAACCGGCTGCCGAGCAGTGGATCTGCTACGCGCACATGCGGGAAATTTGAGATGGCGACGGTTGGGTATGTTGGTTGCCGACACGGACCGATGGGTTGGCATGGAGACTTCAATCGCGCGCACGCTCACCGACGACACGGCCGTGGTGACCGTGCGCGGTGAGATCGATTTCTCGAACTCCGACGAGCTCGCACGCTGCGTCGTCGCCGCGATCACCGAGTGGTCGCCGACCGTCGTCCAGGTCGAGCTCGGCGACGCCACGTTCATCGACTCGACCGGCCTGGGAGCGTTGATCGAGGGCTACCGCGCGACCACCGAGACCGGCGCGGGGTTCGTCGTGACAAATCCGACACCGGGCTTCCGGCGGGTGCTCACCGTGACCGGCTTGGGCGACTTCTTCGGGGTTCCGGAGCCGGCCGACGAGGCCGCGCCCGCCCAGGCCACCGGCACATAGGGAACGACCCCCGTCGGGGGGTGACGGGGGTCGTCCGAAGATTCGGCTCCGGGGGGGTCGAGCCGAATCGACTCGGTGATCGCGGGGGGCGCAACCACCGAGGGTCCGAGTCTGAAGAAAAGCGACCGACAACGTGAATCCCGGTCGCAACAAGCACAAGCATGCCTCACCGGAGCACCGTCGTCGAGTACCGATTGTGACTCGCTGCGCGACACCTACACGTCTGCCCGTTTTCACAGCGAGTCACCGACGGAGGGGTGCGCCGGGCCAGGCCCGCTGCCGGGCCCGAGTTGCGGCTACACTTTCGGCCCGTGGGCCCGAGTGCCGCGTTTTTCGACCTCGATAAGACCGTCATCGCCAAGTCCAGCGCGCTGGCCTTCGGACGGCCGTTCTATCGTGACGGGCTGATCAGCCGCCGCGATGTCGTCAAATCCGCTTACGCACAGCTGATGTTCCGCCTCGGCGGCGGCACCGACGAGCAGGCGATGGCGCGCACTCGCGACTATTTAGCAGCGCTCTGTAAGGGCTGGCGTGTCGAACAGGTGCAACAGGTCGTCGCCGAAACCCTCAACGAGCTGATCAACCCGTACGTCTATGCCGAAGCCGCCACGCTGATCACCGAGCATCAGGCCGCCGGCCGGGACGTGGTCCTGGTTTCTGCCTCCGGCGACGAGATGGTACGCCCGATCGGTGCGCTCCTCGGCATCACCGACGTGATCGCCACCCGGATGAGCATTGTCGACGGACGGTACAGCGGCGAGGTCGAGTTCTACGCCGCGGGCCCGAGCAAGGCGACCGGCGTACGCGAGCTGGCCGAGGCCCGGGGATACGTCCTGGCCGACTGCTACGCCTACTCGGATTCCAGCAGCGATCTTCCGTTGCTGGAGACCGTGGGGCACCCCAGCGCGGTGAACCCCAGTCGCGCCCTGCGCCGGGTCGCCCAGGAGAACGGCTGGCCGATCCTCGAGTTCCGCCATCCGATTCCACTCGGGAGGCGCCTGCGTGATCGACCGGCGGTCCCGGTCGCCGCCGCCCTGAGCGTCGGGGTGGGC
>DASWMR010000255.1:0-6438 GCA_036399635.1 Actinoplanes sp.
CGTGCTCACCGAACGGCTCAACGGCCGCGAAAGCCTGCTCGTCGTGGACAACTGCGAGCACCTGATCGACGCGGTGGCGCACCTGATCACGGCTCTGTTGCCGCGCTGCGCCGGGCTGCGGGTGCTGGCGACCAGCCGCGAACCCCTCGCGGTCGACGGCGAGGCCCTCGTCCCGCTCGGCCCGTTGACCCTGCCGGAACCGGAGGACGGCGTCGAGCAGGCCCGCCGGGCCGCGTCCGTGCGCCTGTTCACCGAGCGGGCCGCGGCCGTACGGCCCGGCTTCGACGTCGACGAGGCCACGCTCGGCGAGATCGTGCGGGTGGTCCGCAGCCTGGACGGCATGCCGCTGGCCCTCGAGCTGGCCGCGGCCCGGCTGCGGACACTGTCGTTGGCCGAGCTCGCCGCCGGGCTGTCCGACCGGTTCCGGCTGCTCACCACCGGCAGCCGCACGGCGCTTCCCCGGCACCGCACGCTACGCGCGGTCATCGCCTGGAGCTGGGAAATGCTCGGCGATAACGAGCGTACGGTCGCGGAACGGGTCTCGGTCCTCCCCGGCGGTGTCACGTCGGCCTCGGCGATCGCGGTCTGCGCCGGCACCGCGGTGCCGGCGTCCGAGGTGCCGGAGCTGCTCGCCGGCCTGGTCGACCGGTCGCTGCTACAGCTCGCGCCCGACCCGGGGCGCTACCGCATGCTGGAGACACTGCGCGAGTACGGCATCGACAGCCTGGCCGGCACGGGCGAGCTGAATGCCGTACGGGACCTGGCCGGTCGTCACCTCGCCGATCTGATCGCCCGGCACGACCCGCTGTTGCGCGGCCCCGGCCAGCTCGGGGCCATGGAGGTCATCCGAGCCGAGTACGACAACGCGCTCGCCGCCCTGCGCCACTTCTGCGACTCCGGCGCGGGCCCCGCCGCGGTCGCGCTGGCGCTGCACCTGACGTGGTACTGGCAGATGTTCGGCCGGCACGCGGACGCGGCCTACTGGCTGGGGGAGGCGCTGGCGCTGTCGGCCGGCGAGCATTCGCTGGAGCGTGACTGTGCGGAGGCGGTCCAGTTGCTCAACACGATCAGCGCCCGGTCGTCGGTGAGCAGCGACACCAACCAGAAGAACGAGCAGGAGCTGCGGGCCCTCGCCGACCGCCTGTTGCGGTACCCGGTGCTGCCCGGTCTGTCCGGCGCGCTCACCGCGGTGGCGCTCTTCTTCCTGCACGAGACCGAGGCCGCGAACACCATCGTCCGGCGCCTGGTCGACGGGCCGGACGTGTGGCTGTCCGGGCTGGGCCGGATGTTCCGGGCCCAGATCGCCGAGAACGCCGGAGATCTCGGCCAGGTGCGCGTCGACGTGGCCGGTGCCATGGAGTGCTTCCGGGCCGCCGGTGACCGCTGGGGCCAGGCCACGGTGCTGCCGATGCGGGCGCTACTGCGGCAGTACGAGGGTGACCTGGACGGCGCGCTGGACGACCTGCGGGAGGCCCGTGCGATGGCCGCCGAGTTCGGCTCGCTGAGCCTCAGTGACGAGATCTTCATCGATCTGCGGTGGATCGTCCTGCTCATCCGCCGCGGCGAGAACGACCGGGCGATCGCCATGCTGGCCACGACCCGGGAGCGGGCGCTCCGCTCGGCCTCGGCGGAGATGGTCGTCCTGCTCAACGCGATGGAGGCCGGCCTGTGGGTGCAGCTCGGCGACCTGGACCGGGCGCGGGAGCGGATGGCGCTCGCCGAGAGCGGGCTAGGTAACGGGGTCCCGTTCACGGCCGACCACGGAACGGCGCTGCTCGGCAGCGTACGCGCATCGTTGTGCCTGGAAGAGGGTGATCTGGGCGGCGCTGAGTCGGCGCTGGCCCGGGCCTACGCCGCGGCGGTGAGCACCCGGGACATGCCGATCCTGTCGACGGTGGCAGTCACCGCCGCCACCCTGGCCGATCGGCAGGGGCGGCCTCGGGAGGCGGCAGTCATTCTCGGCGCGGCGGCCCGGCTGCGCGGCACGCACGACCGAACCGATCTGCAGATCCGTGACCTGGACCGCCGCGCCCGGGCGGCCCTGGGCGACGAGGGCTTCGAGCAGGCGTACGCCGTCGGCTGGCAACTGGACGGGAAGACTGCCTCGGCGCATGTCGACCCGGCGCGGTTGGGCCGGGCGGAGCTGTCCGCAGTGGACAGCCCCGCACCGGCCGCTCTCGACCCGCCCGCTCAGGCCCGCCGGGCGTAGGCCCGCAGCGCCAGCGGCACGAAGACCACCAACAGCCCGGCCATCCAGGCCAGCGTGACTGTCAGATGGCCGGCCACCGGACCGCCGACGAGCAGCCCGCGCATCGTGCCGACCAGCGGCGTGATCGGGTTGACATGCACGAAGGCCTGCAGCCAGCCGGGCAGCGTGTTGGTCGCCACGAACACGGGGCTGCCGAAGGAGAGCGGGAAGACCAACAGGAACATCAGCCCCTGTACGGCGCCGGGCGTGCGCACGAGCATGCCCACCCACACCGAGATCCAGCAGAAGCACAGGCCGAACCCGATGCAGAGCGCCACCGCGGCGACCGCCGGCACGAAACCGGTCTCCACCCGGAAGCCCATCACCGTGCCGAAGCCGAGCATCACCACGCACACGGTCAGATAGCGGATGACGTCGGCGCTGACCGCCCCGATCAGCGGCGCCGAGCGGGCCACCGGCAGCGACCGGAAGCGGTCGAAGACGCCCTTCTCGATGTCGGCGTTCAGGTTCTGGCCGAGCGCGATGCCGCCCATCGCGAGCGACTGCGCGAGCATGCCCGGCAGCAGGAACTGCAGGTATGCGTGCCGGTCACCGCCGGCCAGGGCACCGCCGAACAGATAAGTGAACAGCAGCAGGAAGATCACCGGCTGCAGGGTCACGTCGAGCAGGGCCTCCGGCGTACGCGCCGTCTTGATCAAACTGCGGCGCGCGAGTGCCAGGCTGTGCCGGGTGAGCGCCGCGAGTGCGCCGCCGCGTGGCTTGTCGATGTCACCCGCGAGGGTGGGAACTCCAACGTCGAGCGTGGTCATACGAGCTCATCCTCCTTCGCGGTCTTGTCCTTCGCGGTGCCGGTCTTGCCTTTTGCGCTGCCGGTCTTTTCTCCTGCGCCGCCGGTCTTTTCTCCCGCGCTGCCGGTCTTTTCTCTTGCGGTGCCGTCGGTCAGCGAGTGGAAGACCTCGTCCAGGCTGGGCAGGTGCACCCCGAGCTCGGTGAACTCGACGCCGGCCCGGCGCAGCTCCGGCACCGCCTCGTCGAGCGCGGTGTCCGCCGCGATCGGCACCGAAACCGCGCCCGGCCGGGCACCCGCCGCCGTGTCGGCCGAGGCCGCGGTGCCCGGAGCGGCGACCGCCTGCAGGACGCGCAGCGCGTCCGGCACCTTCGCCAGATCGGCCGGCCGCACCCGCAGGGTGAGACCGCCCACCCGGCGCTTGAGCCCGTCGGGCGTGTCGTGCGCGATCACCCGACCGTGGTCGATCACCAGAATCTCGTCGGCGAGCGCGTCCGCCTCCTCCAGGTACTGCGTGGTGAGCAGGACGCTGGCACCCTGGGTGACCTGGGTGCGCACGACACCCCACATGTCCTCTCGCTTGGCCGGGTCGAGCCCGGTGGTCGGCTCGTCGAGGAAGATCACCTCAGGGTGGCCGACCAGGCTGGCGGCCAGGTCGAGGCGGCGCCGCATGCCGCCCGAATAGGTCTTGGCCATCCGCCCGGCGGCCTCCGCAAGGCCGAACCACTCGAGCAGCTCGGCGGCGCGCCGCTTGGCCTCCGCCGTCCGCAGGTCGAGCAGCTGCCCGATGAGCACCAGGTTCTGCGTGCCGGTCAGGTCCTCGTCGACCGAGGCGTACTGCCCGGTGAGCCCGATCCGCCGGCGCACCCGCTGCGGTTCGCGCAGCACGTCGATGCCGGCCACCTCGGCGTAGCCTTCGTCCGGCCGGAGCAGGGTGGCCAGCACCCGCACGGCGGTGGTTTTCCCGGCGCCGTTCGGCCCGAGCACCCCCAACACGGTGCCGCGGCGCATGGCCAGATCCACCCCGTCGAGCGCCTGCGTGCTGCCGTACCGCTTGCGGAGTCCCTCCGCCCGTACCACGAGATCACTCATGAACTCTTCCGTCCCCTCCGTCACGGGTCGGCCGTGCCGGCTCAGCCCTTCGACGGAAATACTCGCGCCGCCCGCTGACATGGCCCGCACACGCCGCTGACATGGCGCTGACAAGCGGGTCCGGCCGCGCTCAGAACCGGCCGCTCGCTGCCGAACGAACACCTGAACCGTTGGGGTCCAGCGAAAGGTGCCGCAATGCAGCCCGAGCCGTTCCCGCCGCCGTACGACCCGACGGCCGCTCATCCGCAGACCGGTTCCGGCTTGCCGGGGTCCCCTCCGGTTCCGCCGCCTGTCGGTTATCAGTCCGTAGGCTATCCGCCGGCCGGAACGCCGAATCCCGCTTTCGGCTATCCCGAAGCCGGCCCGCCGGCTCCTGCTTCTGCTGTCGGATATCCGGTGCCCGCGTCCCCGATCCCTGCTGCCGGGTACGCGGTGCCCGCGCCACCGACTCCTGCTGTCGGATATCTGGTGCCCGCGCCACCGACTCCTGCTGTCGGGTACGCGGTGCCCGCGTCACCGACTTCTGCTGCCGGATACCCGGGCGCGCCGGGCCAGACGCTGTCCGGCCGGTCTGCCGGGTCGGCTCCGCCCTGGCTGGTACCCAACGGTCATCCGCCGATGCAGAGCGGCGGACGCGGACCGCGCCGGGCCCTGATCATCGCGGCGGCCGCGGTGGTGGTACTGCTGCTGGGCGCCAGCGTGTTCGGCGTTGATGCGTACGCGAAGCACGCCATCTGCTCCTATCTGGAGGACCCCTCGACCGTGCCCGGCGGCGCGGCGACGACCGAGCCGGGCACCCCGAGTCTCGCCGAGATGCACGACGCAGCCGACAACCTGCGCGACTACAGCCGCATGGTGCTGTTCCACGGCGATCTGAAGTCGGCGGCGACCGGCATAGCCGACGACGTCGACCGGATGGCCGACCTGGTCGACGGTTCCGCCGGAATGTCGACGAAGACCGTGTTCACCGAGCTGATGACGATCGCCACCTCGGTGAACAGCCACATCCGCCAGGCGCAGCGCGCGTGCGGTCTACCGGTAGTGGGCGTCTTAGACAACTGACCGGTGCCACTCCCGCCGTGGGCCGTGGGGTAGGCGCATGGTGAAGGTCGTGGTGTTGGTGGCACTTGCTCTGCCCGGCCACCGATGTTGTGGAGCAAAACCACCCGCTCAGCTCACATCAACAAGATCGAGCTTAGCTGGGCCATAAATACTGATATATAGGACGACCTTGCCCGCCTAAAAAAACTCAGATCTTTTGGTGGGCGTCGGTAGGTTTGGCGGGGTGATCCGGATGGGCAAGCTGGCCGGCGTAGCACCCCGCCTACTTAGGAGCTTGACGTGCACGTCTCCGGGATCATCACCGCAATCGTCATCGGCCTGATCATCGGTGCACTCGGTCGCCTCGTTCTGCCCGGAAAGCAGAACATCCCGATCTGGCTGACCATCCTCATCGGCATCGTGGCCGCCATCATCGGCACCTTCATCGCTTCCGGGCTCGGCGTCAACGACACCGAGGGCATCGACTGGATTGAGCTGCTCATCCAGGTCGTCCTCGCCGCAGTGGGCGTCGGCGCGGTAGCCGGCATCTACGGCCGCCGAGCATAACGCCGAACCACTCCACTCCACTCCGCTCCGCCGAAGCCCGCCGCCTGCTCAGTGCAGCGCGGCGGGCTTCTCCGTCTCTTCAGACCAACGGACGAAGGAGCCGTCACTCCAGAACAACGGACAAAGGAGGCCTGACATAGGCAATGCAGGGCGGGGGTCGGTAATGAGGGCCGCCCGGCCGGAATGAGGGCCTCCCGGCCGAAAGGGGGCCCGCCCGGCCGGAATGAGGTCCGCCCGGCTGGAAAGGGGGCCGCCCGGCTGGAAAGGGGGCCGCCCGGCCGGAAAGAGGTCCGGCCGGGCGGGGTGGGTACGGGTGGCCAGGCGGTTGAGTGCCTGGCCGGGCGGAAATCATGACCTGGAAAGCGCGGCGTTGTCGGTGGTTGAGCCTTCGACGACCGGGCGGCTTTCCGTTGTCGTTACCGCGATCCGGCGCGGCTTGGCGGCCTCGGCGACCGGGATGGTCAGGGTCAGCACGCCGTTCTGCCAAGTCGCGGTGATTCGATCGAGGTCCAGGCCGTCGGCGAGGGTCAGCCTGCGCTCGAAGGTGCCGGTCGCCCGCTCGCGGCGCACCCACTGCACGTCGTTGTCGGTGCGTGGGGAGCGCTCGGCCCGGATGGTCAGCACGCGGTTGTCGACGTCGATCTGCACTGAGCCGGGGTCGACGCCGGCGAGGTCGCAGTGCAGCACGAAGTGGTCACCGGACCGGTACAGGTCCATCGGCATCGCCAGGGTGGTGCCACCG
>DASWMR010000256.1:0-3535 GCA_036399635.1 Actinoplanes sp.
GAGGCGTCCGGCCCCGCCGAGATCGTCGAGATCGACCTGCCCGCCGAGCCCGACGACCTGTCCGCGGCCGACCGGGTCGAGCGCGGCCTGCAGGACCTGCGCAGCCTGCTGCTCGGCTTCGACGTCGACCCGCAGGACCGCAAGCGGGTGCTCTCCCGCTATCTGTCCGCCCGCGCCGAGCTCGACGGACGGCCGCTGCCGGGCGAGGTCGAGCTGCTGACGGTGTTCGCCGACCTGTCCGAGCTGAGCCGCAACAAGCCGGCCGGTGAGCTCGAAATCGAGCCGGGCAGCCCGGTGCACAGTCCCCGCGAGTCCTTCCACAGCTACCTGCAGAGTCTCGACGTCGACCGGGCCGGCGTCACCGTGGCGTTCCAGGCAAAGCTCAAGCAGATGCTCGGCCATTACGGCATCGACGGCCTGGACCGTACGCCGGAGCTCGAGGCCGCCGTCTTCCGGATCTTCCTGGCCCAGCAGCGGATGTCGAGCGACGTCGCCGTGGTTTCCGAGCTGCTGCGGCAGTGGCTGGCCGGCGCACCGCCGCTGCCGGAGCTGAGCGAGCGGGCCGGGCTCGCCCTGGAGCGCCTGGTCGAGGCCACCCAGGTCCGCTTCCCCGCGGTCTCCGACCTGGCCCGTGGCGTGGTGTTCCGCTGGTTCGCCCAGCCGTTGCTGCGCCGGCACCGGGCCGCGGTCTACGCCGCCGTGCGCGCCGACCTGCGCCATCTCGACCACCACCCGGACGCGCCGGACCGCGCCGAGCGGATCCAGCGCATGGTGGCCAGCGCGGAACCGCTGGTTCGCCTGATCGGCCAGCGGATCGGCCGGCCCGGCCGCGACCCGGTGCCGCTGCTCGAGGTGCTGACCCGCCGGTACTACGGCAACCGCGGACTGTCCGAGGTGACCTCGCGGGAGATCGGCGGGTGCCGGTTCGTCACCGCCGAGCACAGCGGCGCCCGCGGCCTGACGCGGGTGGTCACCACCGCCACCGCGATGGACGCCCTGCCCGCGGCCCTCGACGTGGTCGGCACGCTGGCCGCCGAGGCCGCCGAGCGGGCACTGGTCGCCGACCTCTACGTGCGGTGGGAGGGGCAGCCGGATGCCGACGCGACCGCGTTGCGGCTCGGGCAGCTGCTCGCCGAGCACCCGCCGCTGGGCGTCCGCCGGGTCACCTTCACGGTCGCCGGCACCAGCGGCGCGGTCGTGCACCACCACTTCACCTTCCGACCGGACGGCACCGGCTTCGCCGAGGACCGGCTGATCCGTGGGCTGCACCCGCAGATCGCCCAGCGTCTGCAGCTGCAGCGGCTGCGCGAGTTCGACCTCACCCGGCTGCCCTCGGCCGACGAGGAGATCTACCTGTTCAAGGCGGTCGCCAAGAGCAACCCGGCGGACGAGCGGCTGATCGCGATGGGCCAGGTCCGCGACCTGACCCCGTTGCGCGAGAGCGACGGCCGACTGGTCGCGCTGCCCGCCCTGGAGGACGCGACCAACGCCGGCTTGGACGCGATCCGCAACATCCAGGCACAGCGCCCGCAGAACAAGCGGTTCGACACCAACCGGATGCTGATGTACGTCTGGCCGTCCACCGCGCTGACCCCCGAGGAGCTGCACACGCTTGTGCAGCGCATCCTGCCGACCACCGCCGGCGCCGGGCTCGAGGAGGTCCAGTTCGTGGCCCGCCAGGTCAACGCGGCCGGCGAGCTCAGCGAGGTCGCGGTGCGGATCACCCTCGACCCGGGGCACGGCGCCCAGGTGCACGTGGACAAGCCGTCCACCGAACCGGTGCAGCCGCTGGACGACTACCGCCAGCGGGTGCTGCGCGCGGCGAGGCGCGGCAACGTCTACCCGTACGAGCTCACCGCCCTGCTCACCGGCCCGGACGGCAGCTTCGTCGAGCACGACTTCGACGGCGGCACCGTCCTGGTGCCGGTCGACCGTCCCAAGGGGAAGAACTCCGCGGCGATCGTCGCGGGGGTCGTCACCACGCCGACCGAGCGCTACCCCGAGGGCATCACCCGGGTGGTGCTGCTCGGCGACCCGACGAAGGCGCTGGGCGCCCTCTCCGAGCCGGAGTGCGCACGGGTGATCGCCGCGCTCGACCTGGCCGAGCAGATGCGCGTACCGCTGGAGTGGTACGCGCTGTCGGCCGGCGCCCGCATCTCGATGTCCTCCGGCACCGAGAACATGGACTGGGTGGCCGCCGCGCTCAAGCGGATCGTCACGTTCACCCAGGACGGCGGCGAGATCAACATCGTGGTCGCGGGGATCAACGTCGGCGCCCAGCCGTACTGGAACGCCGAGGCCACGATGCTCATGCATACCAAGGGCATCCTGGTGATGACGCCGGACTCGGCGATGGTGCTCACCGGCAAGCAGTCGCTGGACTTCTCCGGCGGCGTGTCCGCCGAGGACAACTACGGCATCGGCGGCTACGACCGGGTGATGGGCCCGAACGGCCAGGCGCAGTACTGGGCGCCCACCCTGCCGGCCGCCCGGGACGTCCTGATGGCGCACTACGACCACACGTACGTCGCGCCGGGCGAGCACGCCCCGCGCCGGGCCGCCACCACCGACCCGATCGACCGCGACGTTTCCGGCTTCCCGCACGCGTTCGCCGGCAGCGACTTCACCACGGTCGGCCAGATCTTCTCGGCCGAGCACAACCCCGACCGCAAAAAAGCCTTCGACATCCGTACGGTGATGCGCGCGCTCTCCGACCAGGACCACCCGGTGCTGGAGCGGTGGGCCGGCATGGCCGACGCCGACACTGCGGTGGTGCAGGACGCGCACATCGGCGGCTGGCCGGTCTGCCTGCTCGGGATCGAGTCCCGGTCGGTGCCGCGGCGCGGTTTCCCGCCCACCGACGGCCCGGACACGTACACGGCCGGCACCCTGTTCCCCCGGTCGTCGAAGAAGACCGCCCGCGCCATCAACGCGGCGTCCGGCAACCGCCCGCTGGTCGTGCTGGCAAACCTGTCCGGCTTCGACGGCTCCCCGGAATCGATGCGCAAACTACAGCTCGAGTACGGCGCCGAGATCGGCCGGGCGATAGTCAACTTCGACGGCCCGATCGTCTTCTGCGTGATCTCCCGCTATCACGGCGGCGCATTCGTGGTGTTCTCCAAGGCACTCAACCCCAACCTGACCGTGCTGGCCCTGGAGGGCTCGTTCGCCTCAGTGCTCGGCGGCGCCCCCGCAGCCGCGGTGGTGTTCTCCGGCGAGGTGAACAACCGCACCGCAACCGACCCCCGGGTAACCAGCCTGCAGGCGCAGGTCTCAGCAGCCAGCGGCGCCGAGCGCGCCGGGCTGAACGCCCAGCTCACCGAGGTGCAGGCAGCGGTGCGGGCCGAAAAGCTGGGCGAGGTGGCCGCCGAATTCGACCGGGTGCACAGCATCCAGCGCGCAGTCGAGGTCGGCTCAGTGGACGCCATCGTCGGCGCCGCAGAGCTGCGCCCCCGAATCATCGAGGCCATCGAGCACGGCCTGAAGCGCTGACTCCGGCGCGGCCAGCAGGAGTGGGAGTGGTGCGTATGCGTGA
>DASWMR010000257.1:0-4208 GCA_036399635.1 Actinoplanes sp.
AAACATGGGATGTCTGCCGCGACGTGCGCGCCGAACCCATGCGTGCACGGTCATGCGCCGTCGCGCGCATTCCGGTGGCCGACGTCGCAGAGCGCGCACTAATCTTCATGATCAGCGATAGAGAGGCGTACCGGCGCAACTCCGCAGAGAACGCGCCGGTTTACCTACTGTGACCGACACTCCCACGTCCAGCCGGCGGAGCCGATGGACTGTCCCGATCCTCGCCGCTGTCGGCGTCCTCGCCGCCCTCGTTGTCGGCATCCTCGTGGCCCGCACCCATAAGGACCAGTCCGGTTACCCTGCGTCCGCGTTGCTGCCGCCCGCGTCGCCCGGCGTGCTCACCGCCGGCTACGTCGGCAGCCGCTGGCGTCTAACCACTGTGTCGGACCGCGACCGCACCACCGCGATCCCTTCCTCCGTCGACGCGTGGCTCGAACTGGCCTCCAACGGCGAACTACTCGCATCCAACGACGTCAACGTAACCAACGCGCATTTCATCACCACGAGCACCGGCTTCGACGTCTCCGATCCGGTCACCAGCGCCGTCGGGTACATCGGCAACGACCCTGCCCAGGTCGCCGCCACAATCGGGATCAACGCAATGACCTCGCAGGTGATGTCGAGCGCGGCGAGCAGCCTCCCGCAGACGCAACCCGTACGCGTCACCGTTCTCTCAGCGGACCGCACGCACCTCACCATCCAGGCCGGCGGCGTACGACTCACCTTCGTTCGCAACGGACCCGTCCGCACATTCCCACCCCCGGTCATCAGTTCTGCTCCCGGCCGCTGACCATGGCTCCGATGATCGGCAGGACTCGGCCTAGGCTGGACCGTTACTCGCGCTTCGGCCACCGCCGGGCGGCGGGCGGCGTCGGGGTAGCGCGTGGCGGAACCTCGGCGCGGAACGGCAGCTCGTTGGTACCGCGGTCTTCCTCAACCGCGCGGGGGCGACTGTCCGCCCGGTCCGCCCACAAGATCATCGGCAGGAACGCCGACGAAGCCTGCCTGGGCGAGCTCGTCACCCCTTCGGGTCATCCATATCAGGAAACCCTCCCGAAGTACTCCTGCGGCATCGTGGAAGAAACGTCGAAGGGGGCAAGGCAATGGGTGCTCGCGGTGGTGTCTTCAAACGCTGTGGCTGCCGGTCGGCCGGCACGAGCCGGATGTTGAACTCGGACTGCCCGAAGTTGGTCGAGCGGAGCCACGGGAGTTGGTACTTCGACTGCGCGGTCCCGGTCCTGCCGGGACGGCGTGAACGCCTCCGCAGGGGAGGCTATCCCACCCGCCGAGAAGCCGTCGCGGCCCGCGATGCTCTGCTCGGTGACGGCAGCACGGCGACCGCGGAAGGGTGGACGGTCGCTCGGTGGTTGCGGTACTGGCTGACCAATCGAACGAAGATCCAGCCGACCACCCTGCGCTCCTACGAGGTGCACGTTGAGCGGCACCTGATCCCGCACCTGGCCGGATCCGGCTCAGCGACCTGGCCGCCGGCACATCACCGAGATGATCACCGCGTTGACGGCTACCGACAACCGGTACGGACGTACGCCGACACCGTCGACATTGCACCGTATCCGGGCGACGTTGCGGTCCGCGCTGAACGCCGCTATCCGCGAAGGCCTCCTGCGGGATAATCCCGCCCGCTACGTCGAGGTGCCGTCCCCGCGCCGCCCGCACGCCCGAGTGTGGACCGCCCCAGCGGGTCAAGGCCTGGAGCAGACCGGGGAACGACCGTCGGTCGCGGTGTGGACCACCGAGCAGACCGCCACCTTCCTCACCTTCGTCGCCCAGGACCGCCTCGCCGTGATGTGGTGCCTGATCGCCCTGCGCGGTCTGCGCCGCGGTGAGGCCGCTGGTTTGCGGTGGGCGGATGCGGACCTGGACGCCGGTGTGTTCATGGTCGAGCAGCAGCGCATCGCCAAACGGCCACGTCGTGACCGTCGGGCCACCGAAGACCGCCGCCAGCCGGCGCCTGGTCGCCCTCGACCGGCACACGGCGGGCTATTGCGGGAGCACCGCCGCCGGCAACCCGCCGACCAACGCACCGCGGGGGAGTGGTGGCAGGACAGCGGCTACGTCTTCACCACCGAGGACGGGCTGCCGCTGCACCCGGACTACCTAACCCGCCGGTTCCGGTACCTAGTCGGCGAGTCCGGGCTGCCGCCGGTGCGGTGGTTTCGCGGTCAGAGATTTACTCCGCCGTCTAACCGCCTAGCTTGGCCTCGCAAGACAGGGTGACCGGTCGGGCCGATCTTGGTGAGGATGCGCCCGCGCATCGGGCGGCTTCCGCGCACGAGGAGATGATGCTGGGCCGCTTGTCGGTGGCCGTGCGGTCGTTGACGGCAACGACCGGGTGGCCGCCGCCATGTCGGTGGTGGTGCCGACCACTGTCGAACCGTTGCGCTTGGCTCCGGCCGCAGGCACCGCGGCCCTGTGCGCCTCCCGCGCCTTGCGTGACCGATAGGCTCTGGTATATTTCGTGGCGCTGGTTCGAGCTTTTCGAGACGTGTGAGGAGGTGGGTTTGATGACCGCGAGGTTCGGCGCTGCTGTGTGCAGCGCATCCGGCATCCCCGCCTTCCAGGCCCGGGGCTGACGCCGCGCCTTTCGTCCGTTCAGTTCCCGGGTCCTTCCTCTGAAAACAAAGGACCTTTCCTTTCGCCATGAGCGACTCTTCTTTTGCTCTGAAAAACGTTTCTAACCCGTTGGCCGTGGCCAGTGCGCCGCGTGCCGCGAATTACCCGGCCGACTGGATTCTCGAGAACGAGATGGGCCCCAACGCCCTGTGGCTCGTCGATGAGTTGACCGCCACGATGGACCTGCAGCCCGGCATGCGCGTCCTGGACCTCGGCTGTGGCCGGGCGTTGACGTCGGTGTTCCTCGCCCGCGAGTACGGCGTTCAGGTCACTGCCGCCGACCTGTGGATCGACCCGTCGGAGAATTGGCCGCGCCTTCGGGAGGCCGGCGTCGCCGACTCGGTCTTCCCGATCCGCGTCGACGCGCACGACCTGAAGCGGTTCCCGGACAACTATTTCGATGCGGTGGTGTGCGTCGATGCCTACGAATACTTCGGCACCGACCACTGGTTCCTGCCCGGCCTGACCCGGATCGTGCACCCCGGCGGCCAGATCGGCGTGGTCACCCCCGGCGTGACACACGAGCTCGGCGGCCTCCCGCCGGAACACCTCACACAGTGGTGGATCGGCGAGTTCAACGGCTGGCAGACCCCACAGGCATGGCAACGGCTGTGGGAGTCCTCCGGAAAGGTGCACGTCGAACGCGCCGACATCCTCCCGGACAGCGGCGCCAACTGGCTGGCCTGGAAGGAAACGGTGATGGCCACCAAACCGCCGCGCAGTTCCACCGACATCGCCGCGATGCTGCGCGCCGACGAGGGCCGCACGCTGGGCTTCGCGCGCATCGTCGCCCGCAAGCCGGACGGCCCTGCCGACGACGGCGGGCAGACGTCACTGCGCAACCCGCCGACCGCCGAGCCGGGTGTTCTGGCCGAGCGGCTGACGTTGCCCCGCTACCCGCGCAGCGCAAACTATGACCCGGCGTGGGTGATGGCCAACGTGATGGGCCCGCATCCGCTGTGGCTGGCCGAGTGGCTGACCGACGCGATGCGGCTGGAGCCGGGCATGCGGGTGCTCGACCTCGGCTGCGGCACGGCGCTGACGTCGGTGTTCCTGGCGCGCGAGTTCGGCGTACACGTCACCGCGGCCGACCTGTGGATCGGCCCCAGCGAGAACTGGCGGCGGGTGCGCGAGGCTGACACCGGCGCGGGCTCCGTAGCACCGCTCCGCGTGGAGGCACACGACCTGCCGTTCGCCGAAGGATATTTCGACGCGGTGGTGAGCGTGGACGCCTACCACTACTTCGGCACCGACGTCCTCTACCTGCCGACCCTGGCCCGCTGCGTCCGGCCGGGCGGCCAGATCGGCATGGCGGCGGTGGGCACCAACATTGACACCGACGTCGAGCCGGTGCCGCCGCACCTGGCCGAGTGGGCCGCGCAGGCCGACTTCTGGACGTGGCGCACCGCCGCGTGGTGGCGCCGCACGTGGGAACGCAGCGGCGCGGTAAAGGTGGAAACCGCCGACGCTATGCCGGACGGCTGGCGCGATTGGCTGCTCTGGAGTGAGACCCTCGTCGAGTTCGGTGACCCGGGCTGGGCAGATTTCGCGGCTCGTACCGAAGCCGACACGGT
>DASWMR010000258.1:0-2154 GCA_036399635.1 Actinoplanes sp.
CTCGGCCGGTGGGGAGCCTCGCTTGCGCCGAGATCCGCATGCGCGTCGGCATCCCCCGGGCCAGCCGAATTCCTCGGCGATTCGGTGGTTGTCGGCGCGGCCCCTGCAGCAGTCTGAGCCAGGCGACCGGCACCTACAGCGCCAGCGTCCGCTCCCCCCGTATCCGTCGCCCCGGTGCCAGCGTCTGCCGCGTGTGCACCTGCCGCGTTCGCGTCTGTCACCTCTGTGCCAGCGTCTGCCGCGTGTGCGCCTGCCGCGTGCGCGCCTCTCGTATGTGCGCCTGCCGCCCCCGCGCCTGCCGTCCCCGCGCCCGCGGATACGGCTGTCCTGGTCAGGAGCGCCGGGCCGTCTGGGGCCGCGTGTCGGCCGGGTGGGGCCTCGGGTGCCTGGTGCTCGCCGGCGTACTCGGCGAGGCCGGCTCGTTGCTGTAGGCGCCTCAGTGGGCCGGGGGACCACCAGGCCGCGTCGCCCAGCAGGCGCATCACGGCGGGTACCAGGAGCATGCGGACCACTGTTGCGTCCAGCACCAAGGCGATGATCATGCCGACGCCGACGAAGCGCATCGTGGTCACCGAGGAGAGGGCGAACGCGCCGGTCACCACGATCAGCAGGAGGGCGGCGGCGCTGATTACCCGGCCGGTGCGGGTCAGGCCGGTGGTCACCGCTTCGGGTGTCGATGCGCCCCGCGTGCGGGCCTCCACCATGCGGGAGAGGAGGAAGACCTCGTAGTCGGTGGACAGGCCGAAGACCACCGCGGCCATCAGCACCACGATGCCGGCTTCCAGGGGGGCCGGCGTGATGTTCAGCAGGCCGGCGCCGTGGCCCTCCTGGAAGATCCAGATAAGGGAGCCGAAGGTGGCGGTGAGGCTGAGGGCGCTCATCACCACCGCCTTGATCGGCAGCAGGATCGAGCCGAACGCCAGGAACATCAGCAGCAGCGTCGCGCCGGTCAGCACGCCCGCCACCAGCGGCAGGCGGTCGGCGGTGGCGTCCAGGCTGTCGACGTTGCGGGCGGTGGTGCCGCCGACCAGCAGCTCGGTGCCGGCCGGTACGCCGAGGGCGCGCAGGCCGGCGACCGCGTCCCGGGCCTCGGCGCTGAACGGGTCGGTCGCCTTGAGCACGGCGGTGAGGACCGTGATGTCCCCGACGCGGTCGGCGGGAGTGAGCTGGGCGACGCCGTCCACCTGAGCGGCCGCGTAGGCGAAGCCCTCCAGATCGACGGGGCCGCGCAGCACGATCTGCACACCATCGCCACTGAACTGCGGATAGTCCGCCTTGAGCGTCTCGATCGCCTGGCGGGACGGGTCACCGGCCGGCAGCATCCGCTCGTCGGCCTCGCCGAACTGGGCGCCGCCGATCGGGGCGGCCAGCAGCAGCAGGCCGGCCAGGATCGGCAGGGCCACGAGCAGCGGGCGGCGCAGCACGAATGCCGCCAGGCGGGCCCAGCCGGAGCCCTCGGCGGCGGTCGACCGGCGGGGCAGGCGCACCGGCAACTTGTCGACGCGCGGGCCGAGCACGGCGAGCAGCGCGGGGAGCAGGGTCAGCGAGAACAGCGCGGCGAGGAAGACGGCGGCCAGGCCACCGTACGCGAGGGAGTTGAGGAAGCCCTGCGGGAAGAACATCAGGGCGCCGAGCGCGATCATCAGCAGGGTGGCGGAGAAGACCACGGTACGCCCGGCGGTCGCGACCGTGCGGCGGACGGCCTCGGCCGGGGTACGCCCGTCGGCCTGCTCCTCGCGGAACCGGCCCACCATGAACAGGCCGTAGTCGATGGCCATGCCGAAGCCGAGCAGGCTTGCCACGTTCACCGCGAACGAGTTGACGTCGTGCACCGAGGCGATCGCGTGCAGGACACCGAGCGAGCCGAGCACCGAGGCGCTGCCGATCAGCACCGGCAGCGACGCCGCGACCAGCGAGCCGAAGATGAACACCAGCAGGATCAGGGTGATCGGCAGCGAGATCAGCTCAGCCTTGGCCAGGTCGTCGGTGGAGCGGGCGGAGGTCGCGGCGTTGAGCGCGACCGCGCCCGAAAGTTGCGAGCTTGCGCCGGTGACCGCGAGCCGGTCCTCAATCTCCTGGAAGGCTTCCATCTTCGCGCCGTCGTCCGCGCCGGTGAGGCTGAGCACGGCGATGCCACTCGTTTTGTCCGTCGCC
>DASWMR010000259.1:0-6634 GCA_036399635.1 Actinoplanes sp.
CCGCCGTCAGCCCGGTGGCCAGGGTCGCGTACCGGGCTGCCACGGCTGGCCACCCGAGGACGCCGTCGTCGGCGCGCGGCTGGCGCCCGGCGAGCAGCTTCGGCCGGGTGAGCACCTGGCGGATGGCGGTGGACAGAGCCCGCGGGTTGCGGTGCGGCACCACGAGGCCGGGCCCGTCGGTGAGCAGCTCGACCGCGTGCGGGAAGGCAGTGGCCACCACCGGGATGCCGGCCGCCACCGCCTCGATCAGGACGCCGGATGTCACCTGTTCGGTGGAGTCGTACGGAAGCACCACCACGTCGGCGGAGCGAATCAGCCCTCCGAGGGACGCCCGATCGTGGTACGTGTCCTGGAATTCGACCGACCGCGTCACCCCAAGTTCCGCGCTGAGCCGGTGCAGGCCCGCCCGGTACGCCTCGCCGTGCCGCTCCATCACCTTGGGGTGGGTCCGACCAGCGACCGTGTACACCGGATCGAGCCGGCCCAGCAGGGCCAGCGCGCGCAACGCCCATTCGATGCCCTTCCCCGGCCCGAGCAGGCCCCAGGTGAGCAGGTGCGGTCGCTGACGGCGGACAGCCGGGATCGCGGTGAGGTCGTCCGCGCCGTGCGGGATGACGGAGATCTTCAAGGGATCGACGTCGTAGCCGGACAGCAGCCGGTCGCGGGCGGTGGCGGTCATCGTGACGGCGGCACCGGCGACGGCGACGATCTGCTCCAGCACCGACTTCTGGCGCGGGGTCGGGTGGCTCAGCACGGTGTGCAGGACGACGATGCCGGGTACGGCGAGCCGGCGCATCAGGCGCAGCACGTCCGCTCCGTCGGCGCCCGGGTAGATGCCGTACTCGTGCTGGATGATCGCGACGTCGAAGCCGTTCAGGCAGTCGGCGGCGGTACGCCAACCCTCCGGCTCCCGCGCCGCCCAGGTGTGCACGACCGGTACGCCAGCCGGCGGGACATAGGGCGCGGCGGCACCGGGCCGGTCGTCGCCCGGCTCGACCACCCGGACCACCTCGGCGGCGGCACCGGTCGTGACGAGGCTGCCGGCGAGGGCGGCGTTGAATGTCGCGAGGCCGCAGCGGGTGGGCGGGTGCGTACTGAGAAGTCCGTACCTCATGGGCGGGGGGCCTGCTTTCCTCTTAAGGCGCGGTCGTGCGCGGCGAAAAGTGCCCGCACGGCGGCGGTACCGGCGGCGATGGCCGGCGATGGCAGCGAGCCGAGCCGGTTCGGACAGCGAGCACCAGGAACAGCTGGGCACAGGTGACTCAGAGCCGAATCGGGCTTACGTTCGCAGCAACAACGTTCGCAGCAACAACGTTCGCAGCAACAATGGCGGCAAGAATGCGATGGGTTCCAAAGCGATGGGGTTCCGAAGCAGGGGGCCGGGTCCGGGGCCACGCGCCAGGTGCGGTCGAGCGGCCGGCCAATCGGGCGGCCATCAGCCAGCTTGGATCGCCCCAGCCTACGCCACGAGGGGCCGGCACGGCGGTGACGACTCCCACGTCGTCACCCGTGCAGACCGGACAATTGCCGACACTCCTTCGGGCTCTAGCCAACTCCCCTGACTCGTACATTGGGCATGTTCGCGGCTACTTCCCGCGGTTTCGCGGCAGCGGTCAGTTCCCTAAAAGAGGGGAATCCGCCCGCTTCGTCCCTCGGCGTGTCGCCGGTGTCTTGCAACAGCAGCGTCCTCACCGGTCGGTCCGGCCGATCAGGTGCAGGTGCCGCAGCGCCTGTCGGTAGGAGTCGAACAGGCCGGTCTGGGCGTACGGGATCCCCTGCTCCAGGCAGAAGCGGCGGATCATCGGCTGCGCGCGGCGCAGGTTGGGTCGAGGCATGCTCGGGAACAGGTGGTGCTCGATCTGGTAGTTGAGCCCACCGAGCAGTCCGTCGATGAACCGGCCGCCGTCGACGTTGCGGCTGGTGAGCACCTGGCGGTGCAGGAAGTCGGTGGTGTCGTCGGCGGACAGGACCGGCATGCCCTTGTGGTTGGGCGCGAACGCGCATCCCATGTAGAGGCCGAACAGCCCGAGGTGCACCCCCATGAAGGCGGCCGCCTGGCCGGGTGCCAGCAGCACGAAAAGCACCGCGAGGTACCCGCCGATGTTCACCGCGAACAGCGTTATCTCCAGGAGCCGGTAGCGCGCCGACCCGGCCTCGCGGCCGGCCAGCGAGCGGATGCTGGCCACCCGCAGGTTAATGCCCTCCAGCAACAGCAAGGGAAAGAAGAGGTACGCCTGCAGCCGCATCCAGGTGCGGGTGACGAAATTGCGGCGGGTACCGGCGTGACCGTCGACGAAGATCAGCGGCCCGGGCTCGATGTCCGGATCGTGGCCCTCCTGGTTCGGGTGCGCGTGGTGCCGGTTGTGCTTGTCGATCCACCAGCCGTAGCTGAGACCGACGCCCAGGTCGGCCGCGGCGATGCCGAGGAAGTCGTTGGCGCGCCGGCCGCGGAAGATCTGCTTGTGGCCGGCGTCGTGACCGATGAAGGCGAGCTGGGTGTAGGCGCCGGCCATCGCGGGCGCGACCAGCAGGACCCACCACGAGGCGCCGATCACGATGACCGCGACCCACACCGCGGCGTACGCGAGCAGCGTCGCCGAAATGCGGATGGCGTAGTAGCCGGGCCGCCGCTCCAGCAGACCCGCGGCCTTCACCTGGCGGGCGAGCTGGGCGTACATGCTGCCGCGAGCGGCGTCCACAGTGGTCACGGCGACACGCCCGCGGATCTGTTGACGAAGTCGATGTTTGTCTGGGCGCAATCTGGCCGCTTGTTCACCACGGTCTCCACTGGCTCCACCCTCTGAGGTGATCTCGGTTGCCAGGGTCCGGGGCATTCGACGTAGCCCAGGCTACCTCCGGCAGGCCGGGTCCGCGAGCCGAGCGAACGTCGCGGCCGGCGGGTCTCAGCGGCGCAGAGTGAGGATCAGGTCGACGACCAGCGCTGTCCAGCCGGTCTGGTGCCAGGCTCCCAGTCCCGCGCCGTTGTCGCCGTGGAAGTACTCCGGGAAGGAGATCAGATCCTTCCAGTCCGGGTGGTTCTGCAGCGTCTCGTTCGCGCCGTAGATCGGCCGGTGGCCCGCCGAGTCGGGCACGAACAGCGAGATGAGCCGCCGGGACAGATCGTCGGCCACCTCGGTGAGCGACACCTTGCGTTGCGAACCGGTCGGGTACTCCACCATGAGGTCGTCGCCGAAGAACGCCGCGTACTCGCGCAGTGCCTCGACCAGCAGGAAGTTGACCGGCATCCAGACCGGCCCGCGCCAGTTCGAGTTGCCGCCGAACAGGCCGCTGGTGCTCTCCGCCGGCTCGTAGCCGACGGTGAAGTCGGAGCCGCCCAGCGACACCGTGAACGGCTTCTCCAGGTGCGCCCGGGAGAGCGTGCGGATCCCGTACGGCGAAAGGAACTCCTCCGGGTCGAGCATCCGCGCCAGCACCCGCAGCAGCTGGTCCTGGCCCACCATCGAGAGGAGGCGATGCTGGCGGCCCTCGGCCGACAGCCGCCGGGCGCTGATGATGTCGGCGTACTCCCCCTGCGTGACCCCCAGCCAGCGCAACCGCGCGTTCAGCTCGGGCAGCCGGTTGAGCGTGCCGGCGGTGAGCCTGGTGGTGGCCGCGAGTGGCAGCAGGCCGACGATCGAGCGCACCTTGAGTGGCAGCTTGTGCCCGTCCGGCAGGCGCAACTGGTCGTAGAAGAAGCAGTCCTCGTCGTCCCAGAGACCCTGCCGATAGGCACCCTCGGCGATGTACGCGAAGTGCTCGAAGAACTTCGTCGCCATGTCCTCATAGGTGCGGTCGTGCAGGGCCAGCTTGACCGCCATGTCCAGCAGGTTCAGCGCGTACATCGCCATCCAGCCGGTGCCGTCGGACTGCTCCAGCACACCGGCCACCGGCAGCGCCGCCGACCGGTCGAACGGACCGACGTTGTCCAGCCCGAGGAAACCGCCCTCGAAGACGTTGTTGCCGCCGACGTCCTTGCGGTTGACCCACCAGGTGAAGTTGAGCAGCAGCTTGTGCATCACCCGGGCGAGGAAGTCGTAGTCACGCCCGCCGTCGATCTCGAAGACGCGCAGCGCCGACCAGGCGTGCACCGGCGGGTTCACGTCACCGAATGCCCACTCGTACGCCGGGATCTGGCCGTTCGGATGCATGTACCACTCGCGCAGCAGCAACAGCAGCTGTGACTTGGCGAAGCTGGGATCGACCCGGGCGATCGAGACACAGTGGAACGCCAGGTCCCAGGCGGCGTACCAAGGGTACTCCCAGGCGTCCGGCATGGAGATGACGTCGAAGCTGTTCATGTGCCACCAGGCGTTGTTCCGCCCGTAGCGGCGGCCCGGCGGTGGCGGTGCCGAGCCGGGATCGCCGGTGAGCCACTGCTTGACGTCGAAGTGGTAGAACTGCTTGCCCCACATCAGCCCGGCGATCCCCTGCCGGGCGACCGCGGTCTCCTCGACGCTCGCCGCGGCCGGGATGATGTCGGCGAAGTACTCGTCCGCCTCGCGCTCGCGGTCTGCCATCACCGCGGCCCAGTCGGCGCCCAGGTCCAATGCGGACATCGGGTCCTCGTCCTGGGTGAGGCGCAGCCGGATGGTCCGGGTCTCGCCGGCGGCCAGGGTGAGCTCGTAGTGCAGGGCGCCCTTCGTACCCACGCCGGCCGGATTGACCGTCGGCATGCCGGCGATCAGGTGGTCGTTGATGCCGTCCTTCGGGTACGTGCTCGTACCCGGCTGACCCCACAGCCGCTGCGCGTTGGTCTCGTTGTCGCAGACGAGCGCCGGAGGTACCGCCTCCCCCTCGAGGACCACGTGGCCGATCGAGCGGTGCTTGCCGGCCAGCCGGCCCGGGGTGCCGGTGATCTTCGGGATCCGGCGGTTGGGCAGCCCCCACGACCAGGTGTTGCGGAACCAGAGCGACGGCAGCACGTGCAGGGTGGCCTCGTCCGGCCCGCGGTTGGTCACCGTGACGGCCAGGCACATGTCCTTCGGGCCGGCCTTGGCGTAGTCCACCGTCACCTGCCAGTACCGGTCCTCGTCGAAGACACCGGTGTCGAGGAGTTCGTACTCGCTCTCCTCGCGGGACCGCTGCCCGTTGACCCGCACCAGGTCGTCGTAGGGGAAGGCGGCCTGCGGATAGTGGTAGCGCCAGCGCATCCAGGAGTGGGTCGGCGTGGAGTCCAGGTACCACCAGTACTCCTTGGCGTCCTCGCCGTGGTTGCCGCCGTCACCGCCCAGCCCGAACATCCGCTCCTTGAGGATCGGGTCGGCACCGTTCCACAGGGCCAGCGCGAAGCAGAACGTCTGACGGTCGTCGCAGATGCCCGCCATGCCGTCGTCGTTCCACCGGTAAGCCCGCGAGCGGGCGTGGTCGTGCGGAAAGTAGTCCCAGGCCGTGCCGTGCTCGCTGTAGTCCTCGCGGACCGTTCCCCAGGCACGCTCGGCGAGGTAGGGGCCCCACGCGCGCCACGGCTGCTCACCGGAGTCGGCCTGCGCCAGGCGAACGCGTTCCGCCACGCTGTGTCCCACCCCCAGAATCCTGATCGTCAAGACGTCGGTGACAGAGATTGTCACCGACGCTTGTTACAAGTCTTGATTCTGCCCGACAACTGAAGGTCATCTGATGGCTACCGCCGCCGCGGCCGGCGTTCGAACCGCGGTCGCACGGGTGGATGCGATGCCGGTCGCTACGAGCCCGGTTTTCCGTTGCTGCGGGAGTGGCGGTCGTTCCCCAAGTGGCGCTTGTTCCGCAAGTGGCGCTTGTTCCGCACGTGGCACAGCAGCCAGGCCACGGCGCCGCACAGGGTGCCGACGGCCAACCCGGTGAACAGGCTGCTCACCGACATCGCGGCACGGAGCACCGCCTCCTCGGCCGCCGGCGGCAACCGGTCCGCCAGATTGCCGCCCAGCCGAGGCGGGTCGTCGCCGAACTGACGGCTCCAGAACAGGTTGTGCACCAGCATCAGGCACCCGCCGTAGACGCCGCCGGTCGCCAGCAGCGCAACGAACGGGTTGGCCGCGCAGCGGACCGCCACGGCGATCCAGACCAGAAGAGGCAGGAAGACCAGGACCGCGTTGACCGCACTCCCCTCGTGGATCACGTCGAGGTCGTGCAGCACCACACGCGGCGCAGCGAGTAGGCCGAGCGGCACGATGACGCTCAGGGGGAGGCCCAGGCGAGGCTTGCGGTCGGCTACCGTCATGCCGTCCGACGGTAGGGTCGGCGGCCCCGGGCGGAATCCCGCAGCGGGCGGCGGTCCTGATCGCTTTTCGGCGTACGGCGGCATCCGATGGAGCGCTTAGTATCAGGTCGTGCGGGATCGACGGGCAGACCTTGTCCTGGCGGCCGGCGTCGCGGCGACGCTGGCACTCGTCGTGTCGGCCGGTCAGGGCGGCCGGAGCGGCACCGACGGCGGCGCCTACCTGTGGGCCGGGGCGCTCGGCGCGCTGATGTTCTGGCGGCGGTCCTTCCCGCGGGCGGTCCTCGCGCTGACCGTCTTCGGCCTGTTCGCCTACTACGCCGCCGGCTATCCGGCGATCGGCGTCGCGGTCCCGGTCGCGGCGGCGCTGTTCTCCGCGGCCGAGGCGGGCCGTCGTCGGGCTGCGGTGTGCGCGGCGACCTCGGTGCTGGCCGTGTCGGC
>DASWMR010000260.1:0-7146 GCA_036399635.1 Actinoplanes sp.
AAGAACTGCCCGGCGAGCTGCGACATCCGGACGGCGCCGACCGCGAGCAGCACCACCACGATCGTGAAGGCCGGCCGGGAGACCTGGATGCCGCCGCGGGCCGGGAGCACCACGGAGGCGGTCACCGGCCCTCCCCGTCGTGGCGCAGGGTCCTGGTGCTGTTCTCGATCTGCGGCAGGGTGCGGCCGAGGTCGAGGTCGTTCCCGCTGATCGTGACCTCGATGGTGAGCCCGGCGGTCACGAAGACCGCATACCGGCCGCCGCGGCCCGGCGCGGTGTATCCGCCCTGCAGCCCGGGCAGCCCGTTGTCGGTGTGCACGGCCCGCTGATCACCGGTCACCTGGTAACCGGACGTGCCGGTGATCCGCTCACGCAACCGGGCGGCGGCGACCGCGAGGTCACCGGCGAACGGGCGGACCGCGATTGCGTACCGTACCGGCCCGAGCCGGAAGAGCGCCGTGCCGCCATCGTCGCCAGGCCGGGTCTCGGAGACGTCGACCGTCGCGCCGGGCGGTGGAATCACGGTCACCCCGGCACCGACCGGGTAGGGCTGAGCGGCGGAGACCGCACGCTCCGCCGGTAACCCCCGGTCAATCGCCGGCAGGCCGAAAGCGAGGCCGGCGAGGAGGGCGACGACACCGAGCGCACCGAGGACTTCCGTGACCTGACGCCGGGTATTCCTCGCCATGACTCCACGCTAATGGCGGGCCGGCAACCGCGCGCCGATCTCCCACTGTGGAGACATCAACGAGCAGCTAATTTACCGATTTGTCGGTTTTAGCAGCAGTACCCCAGCGCCACCATCGAGGTCGCTACCGAACGGTCAGGCAGTCAACTCGATGACCGCAAGATAGTAGGGGTGGTCACTGTCGTCGATTGCTTTGAGTCGCCAGCGGGTACCCGCCAGCAGCGCCGACAACTCGTCGACCGAGCAATTGAGATAGTCGAACCACTCGGTGGCGACCCGGCGGTAGCGCAGCCGCAGCCGCAGTTGACCGCCGAGCCGGCCGCGCTCCCGGTTGCGCCGGTGATAGGCGACGTGCACCGGGTCGGTGGTGCCGTACGGGTCGGTGCCCTGCGCGACGATCCGGGCGCCGGGGTTGGCCAGCCGGGCGACCGCCTCGAGGAAGGCGGGCGCGCGCTCGGCCCCCTCGATCAGGCCGAGGTTGTTGCCGAGCAGCAGGAACGTGTCGTAGCGGGCACTCGAGGCGGCGTACGCGTCGACGGTGTTGAGTACGGTGTCACGCAGCCCCCGCCGTCGGGCGATCTCGATCGCCCCGGGCGAGGTGTCCAGGCCGGTCACCGCCATGCCGCGCCGCTGGATCTCGACCGCGGTGCGACCGGCACCGACCCCGATGTCGAGCACGTGCCCCCGGCAGAGCCGCAGCGCCCGATGGTCGTGCGGTTGCCAGTCGGCGGGCTCGGCCAGATAGTGATCAGCCGGCGCGCCGTTGATCAGGCCGTCGTCCCGCTCGATCACCTCGATCACCGGCCGCGGAACCCGGCCGCCGGCCAGGGGGCGAGGGCCCACCCCGGTGTGGACCGCGTACGCGTCGCGGATCATCTCGCCGAACACGTCGCCGATCGGAGGTTCGTCCATGACCACTAGCCTTGAGGCGTGGCCTCACTCGAGCAACTCAGTTCCGAGAAATACGCCCTGCTCACCACGTTCCGCCGGGATGGCCGGGCGGTGCCGACCCCCCTGTGGGTGATGCCCGACGGCGCCGGCCTGGCGTTCTGGACGGTGACCGATTCCGGGAAGGTGAAGCGGATCCGCAACAGCGGCCGGGTCACCGTCGCGGCCTGCGACATGCGCGGCAAACCGACCGGCGAGCCGATCGAGGGCACCGCGCGGATCGGCGATGCGGCCGATATGGAGCGCGTCGGCCGGGCGCTGAGCCGCAAGTACGGCCTGCTCGGGCGGGCGACGCTGATCGGCAGCCGGCTCCGTCGCGGCCGCGCGGGCACCGTGATCATCTTGGTGGACCCGGTCTGACGGCGGCCGGGTCCGCTCAAGAAACTGACGGCGGCCGGTCCGCCCAAGAAGCGGGATGTCGGTCCGGAAGACGAAGAAGGGGCGATCGCCTTCCCCAGCGCTCGCCCCTTGCAACGATCTTCAGAATCGACTGCGGTTCGTCCTAATCACCCTGACGCTGCGTGGGAATCTGCCCCTGCAGCAGGGCACGAACTTCCGACTCCCGGTAACGACGGTGGCCGCCCAGCGTCCGAATTGCGCTAAGCTTGCCGGCCTTCGCCCACCGAGTGACGGTCTTTGGGTCGACACGGAACATCGACGCCACCTCGGCCGGTGTTAGTAGCGGCTCAGGATCGTGCGTACGCGATGCCATCGGTCACTCCTCCACGTGTACCTAAAGACATCGGCCGGGGTCCCGCCGGCCGGTGCGTCTCTCATGGTCCGGCTAGTCCCCGATGTCCGACATGGGCCGAACGGACGAACGTCCCCAGATAGACGGATGAAGCATGCCCGATTTTTACGTGTTTTCTACGCCAGATAGTGTCTCGTTTAGTCCGATTATCACGCTTCGCCTATCGGGAATTACGAAGAGTGTTCACTTCGGGAGCGCTCCCATGGGCGAAGAAAACCAACCTAATGTCGGTTTCTGCCGGGTCAGTTACAGCGCTCCAGCAGCTGCACGGCGCGCCATCGCTCGACGAGTTTCTCGTAGGTCTCGGACGCCGCGTCGGCATCGCCACGAGACAGCGCGGAGAGCCCGGCAGCGACCAGGCCGGGCGAGTCGTCCTGCGCCAGCTGGTCGTCCGGCAGAAGGTCGACCAGACCGCCATAGTCAAGCTCGACGATGGACCGCGGGTGGAACTCCTCGAGCCACCGGGTACCTTCCTCGACAGCTTCGGTGATCGGCGCGTCGCCGAGCGACTTGCGCAGGACCGAGACGCCGCGGTGCGCCCGCCGGCGCGCCTTGGAGATCTCCGTGCGGTACCGCAGCGTGCGCCCATCCTTGGTCAGCGAGAACTCGCGCTCGTCCAGGTCGATGAAGACGAACCAGCGCAGCGGCACGCCCCACGTGGCGACCTGCTCGTGCACTCGCGGCACGCCGTGCTCCAACACCTTGGCGCCACTGCGCCAGTCCTCGACCACGGCCTTGGCCTGACCGGCCAGGATCGGCGGCACGAACGCGTCGGCCAGCACGCTGGGCACCCCGTCGCGGGCGTTCAGCGCCGCCTCGGCGACCCGCAACCGCAGGTTCCACGGGCAGATCAGCAGCGAGTCACCCCACTCCAGCACGTACGCCTCGTCGGGCAGGTCGGGCAGTCTCGTCCAACCCGCGCCGAGCGCCTCGAGCACGGCGGTGCGCTGCCGGACCGGCCCATCGACCGGACCCAGGGCCCGGCCCTCCCGCGCGTACCGACGCCAGAAAACCTGGCGGTCCCGGTCGAACGCGGTCAGCGGCTCGTAAACCCGTAGGTACGACGCGAACAGTGACGGCACGGCGCGATCCTTTCACGAATTCGGCCGGTTGGAACTTCCCGCGCGGGCGTAATCCTGCCGCCGGCTGCCCGACTAGGCTCGCTATGGCCGGCACACCCCGCCGGTCAAGTGGCCCCACGAAGGCCTCGACAATGATCAGGAGCACAGCGATGGGCGTGTTCGACACCGACGGCACCGACGCCGGCGGGCATGAGCAGGTGGTCTTCTGCTCCGACCGACAGACCGGCCTCAAGGCGATCATCGGGATCTACTCGACGGCCCTCGGGCCCGGGCTCGGCGGGACCCGCTTCTACCCGTACGAGGATGAGTCGGCCGCGCTCGCCGACGTGCTGAAGCTCTCCCGTGGGATGGCCTACAAGAACGCGCTCGCCGGCCTGGATCTGGGCGGTGGCAAGGCGGTGATCTGGGGCGATCCGGCGCGGGTGAAGTCCGAGGGCCTGCTGCGCGCGTACGGCCGCTTCGTGGAGTCGCTGCACGGCCGCTACTACACCGCCTGCGACGTCGGCACGTACGTGGCCGACATGGACGTAATCGCCCGCGAGACCCGCTACGTGACCGGTCGCAGCGTCGAGCACGGCGGGGCCGGTGACTCCTCGATCCTCACCGCCTGGGGCGTCTTCCAGGGCATGCGGGCCGCCGCCGAGCACGCCTGGGGCCGGCCCACCCTGACCGGGCGCACGGTCGGCATCGCCGGGCTGGGCAAGGTCGGCAAATACCTGGCCGGCCACCTCATCGACGACGGCGCCGAGGTCATCGCCACCGACGTGAGCGAGGCGGCGCTGAGCTGGGCCCGCACCACCTATCCGCAGATCGACCTGGTGCCGGACACGCAGGCGCTGGTCACTTCCGGCCTCGACGTGTACGCCCCGTGCGCGCTCGGCGGCGCACTGGACGACGACACCGTCGGGCTGCTGCGCGCGAAGGTGGTGGTCGGTGGCGCCAACAACCAGCTCGCCCATCCGGGCGTCGAGAAGCTGCTCGCCGAGCGCGGGATCCTCTACGCACCGGACTACGTGGTGAACGCCGGCGGCGTCATCCAGGTGGCCGACGAGATCGAGGGCTTCAACTTCGAGCGGGCCAAACTGCGGGCGACCGGAATCTTCGACACGACCGGGCGGATCCTGCGGCTCGCCGAGGACGAGGGCGTCTCCCCCGCGATGGCTGCCGATCGGCTCGCCGAGCAGCGGATGGCCGAGGTCGGCCGGCTCCGCAGCATCTATCTGAGCTGACCTGACGAGGGTTTTGCGGCCCGCCGCGTGTTCCGGAGCGGATTTCCACGACGCGCGGCAGTGTCACACGCAACCCGAGGTGCCGAACGCGGCATCGTCCATGTACCGTAAGACCCACGAGAGATGCCTGACGTCATCGGGGCCCGCCTTCGGGCTGCCCCGAATTCTGTGCGAGGGGGTCGAGCCATGGGGCGCGGCCGTGCTAAGGCCAAGCAGACGAAGGTGGCGCGGGAGTTGAAATACCACTCCCCGAACACCGACCTCACCGCCTTGCAGCGCGAACTGGCGGGTGCCGGTGGTAAGTCCGACCGTCACTTCGACGACGACGATAACGACGTCGTCGACGATGACGAGGACGACGCGGACGACGACCAGGACTCCTGGTCGCCTACGAGGCGGCTCTGACCCGTTTTGCACAGGGCACGCGGATTGACCGCGTGCTGTTGTGTATTTCGCGGTCACCTTTTTACGGTTTCACCACGGAAGCCCACGCGTGCCTGTTGCTCGCGTGGGCTTCGACCGTGCCCTACTGGGACCGTGCTGGGCTTCGACCGTGATCTGTGTCGACCGTGATCTGCCGCCTCAGCGGGGCCGGTTGTTCCAGTTGTAGAACGTGGGGATGTTCTCGAAGTGGTTCCAGGCGCACACCGCCGAGCCGTCTCCCGGCGTGCTCTCGGCACGGCCCTCCCGCGCCGCCTCCGCCTCCGCGATGAGCGCGGCCAACCCGGCCCGGGTGTCCTGCACCCGCGCCGTCACCGGATCGCCCGCCACGTCCTCAAACGGACGTGGGTTCGTGATCTCGGGCATGGTCCAGAACTCCCTCCAGTAGGCGAATCTTGCTGTTGCGGCAGTGGTCAGTCTCGGTGGTGTCGAACCGGCCGTGCTCGAAGTAGCGGTTGGCCGCATGGGCACCCCCGCAGAACCCGAAATAGGGGCAGGCGGCCCGGCAGGACTCCACACCCCGGACGAACTCGGCGATCCACGGCGTGGACGCCGCGCCGGCCAGGATGTCGGCCAGCGGGGTGTCCAGGACGTTGCCGCTCGTGAAGTCGCCGTACCGGGGGTCGTGAAAGCCGGCCAGCTCGGGCGAGAGCAGCACCACCGAGCCGTCGTGCGCCACCGTCGGGATCGGGTCGAGCTCGCGGGGCAGCAACGCGTCAGCGTTGCCGTCGAGCACCGCACCCACGTAGCGCAGCGACCACTCCACCTCCCGCAGGTGAATTCGCGGATCCCGGCGCCAGGCCGCGACCAGCTCCGCCCAGAAGGCGGTGACGGTGGCCGCATCGTGGCCGTTCGTCCGGGTGTTCACGCCCTCCAGCTCCTCGACGTTGATGCCGAGGACATCGCAGCCGAGGCCGAGGAAGTAGTCGTACAGCTCGGTGGCTATTCCGGGCCGGGGGGCGCCGACCACGCAGAGCGCCGAGAACGGGATGCCATGCCGGCGGAGCGCGTCGATGCCCCGGACGATCCGGTCGTAGGCCGGCTTGCCGCCTCGGGTGACCCGGTCGCCGTTGTGTGCTGCCGGGCCGTCCACGCTCACGCTGACCCGGATCTCCTTCTCGGCGAAGAACTCGCACCACGCGTCGTCGATCAGCGTGGCGTTGGTCTGCACGTGGTGCTCGATCCGCGGCCCGAACGGGGCGATCAGCGCCGCCAGGTGCTCGCGGCCGGCAGCCAGCGGCTCACCACCGTGCCAGACGACCGAGAACCTTCCGGTACGCCCCCAGGCGTCCACCGACGCAGCGACCGCGCGGGCCACCTCGACCGGCATGCGCTCGTCGTTGCGCCGAAACGGAAGGTAACAATAGGAACAGTCAAGATTGCACAGCGTAGTTGGCTGCATCACGACATAGGTGGGCACGGCCGAGATGCCGTGCATCCCGCTCCAGGCTCCGGCCACGTTCGCACCCCCGTCCGGCCGATCGTCGTGCTCAGGCTAGGACGCACCGCCCAACCCCGTACGCAAATGATCCGCATGTGCCGGACATCGACACACGCGGATCATTACACGTATGGGCTATTACGAGCCAGACTTGGCGTTTTTCACCTGAGGCAGCTAGCCCTCAGCCGCGGGTGTACTGCCCCATCATCTGAACCTCGCCGGTACCGTCGATGACCTCGCCGACCTGCCAGGCCTCCACACCACGACCGGTCAGGTAGGCCATCGCGCGGTCCGCGTCGTCGGCCGACACGATCGCGAACATGCCCACGCCCATGTTGAAGGTGGCTTCCATCTCGGCGTCCTCGATCCGGCCCTTGGCCTGGATCAGGTCGAAGATCGGCTGCGGTCGCCAGGTCGAGCGGTCGACCACGGCGTCCATGTTTTCGGGCAGGACGCGGACCAGGTTGCCGGGGATGCCCCCGCCGGTGACGTGCGAGAAAGCCCGGACGTCGGTCTCCTGGATCAGACCCAGACAGTCCTTGGCGTAGATCTTGGTGGGGCTGAGC
>DASWMR010000261.1:0-5164 GCA_036399635.1 Actinoplanes sp.
CGCGGCAGCAAGACCCAGAACGCCTCGGTGACGTTGGCCGCCGACGCCAACTGATCACCGTTCGGGTCTGCCGTCGGCCGCTTCGCGTGCGTAGTCTTGTCGCCGGAAGGTAGGAGGCCGACTCATGTTCGAGAACCTGAACTGGTGGGAGATCGGCGCGCTGCTCATGCTCGCGCTGCTGATCTTCGGTGAGCGCCTGCCCAAGGTGATCGGCGACGGCATGCGGATGCTGCGGGGCCTGCGCGCGATGGCGCAGAACGCGACCTCTGACCTGAGCCGCGAGCTCGGCACCGACATCCAGATCCAAGATCTGCACCCGAAGGCGTTCATTCGCAAGCACCTGCTGAGCGAGGAGGACGAGGACGCGATCCGCAAACCGCTCCAGGGCCTCTTCGACGACGTGAAGCAGGATCTGGCCGGCGTCAAGGACGACCTGAACGACGTCGCCGCCGCGGCGGACATCAAGTCCCGCCGGGACGAAACCACGCCCTCGTCAGCGGTGGTGCCGGCCTCGAAGGCGCCTGCCTTGGACCTCGACGCTACTTAGTCACCAGCAGGCCGAGGGGCTTGCCGACCAGGGACTCGCGGCGGGCGGCCAGCTTGCCGGCCACCGCGTCGAGCGCCTGAGCGGCCGGTGCGGACGGGTCGGCCAACACGATCGGCTCGCCGGCGTCGCCCGCCTCGCGCACCCGGGTGTCCAGCGGGATCTGCCCCAACAGCGGCACCGAGGCGCCCACGGTCCTGGTGAGCGAGTCGGCCACGACCTGCCCGCCACCCGACCCGAAGACCTCCATCCGGCCGCCGTCCGGCAGCTCCAGCCAGGACATGTTCTCCACCACGCCGACCAGGCGCTGATGGGTCTGCACGGCGATCGCGCCGGCCCGCTCGGCCACCTCGGCCGCGGCGGCCTGCGGGGTGGTCACGACCAGGATCTCCGCGTTCGGCAGCAGCTGGGCCAGGGAGATGGCGACGTCGCCGGTGCCCGGCGGCAGGTCGAGCAGGAGCACGTCGAGGTCGCCCCAGAAGACGTCGGCGAGGAACTGCTGCAGCGCCCGGTGCAGCATCGGCCCACGCCAGACCACCGCGGCGTTGCCGGCGGTGAACATGCCGATCGAGATGACCTTCACGCCGTGCGACTGCGGCGGCATGATCATGTCTTCCACCCGGGTGGGCTTGCCGTGCACACCGAGCATCCGGGGAATCGAGTGGCCGTAGATGTCGGCGTCGAGGACACCCACCGAGAGCCCGCGCTTGGCCAGGGCCGCGGCCAGGTTGACTGTCACGCTCGACTTGCCGACCCCGCCCTTGCCGCTGGCCACGGCGTACACCCGGGTCCGGGAGCCCGGCTGGGCGAACGGAATGACCGGTTCGGCGGTTGCGCCCCCACCGCGCAGCGTGCTCTGCAGCGCCTTGCGCTGCTCCTCGGTCATCACCCCGAAGTCGATGGTCACCGTGGTGATCCCGGGGATCTGGGTGACGGCCGCGGTGATGTCGTTGGTCAGCTTGTCGCGCAGCGGGCAACCGGCCACGGTGAGCAGCAGCTCGACGTTGACCAGGCCCTCGGTGACGCTGAAGCCCTTGACCATGCCGAGTTCGGTGATCGGACGGCGGATCTCGGGATCGTCGACGGTCGCCAGGGCGGCCTGGATGGCGTCTTCGATGGTGGCGGCGGGTGCTGACATGAACTCGATGCTACTGCGGGGTCAGGAGCGGTTCGCGTCCCAGTCCTTGCGTTCTTCCTCCCAATCGGTGCGCGCCCGCTTTTCGCGCCGATGGGTGGCTTCGTCCAGTTCGTCGGCGAGGCGGGCCAGCTCGGTCCGGAGGAAGTCCCGGGTGGCGACCTCGCCCAGCGCGATCCGCAACGAGGCGATCTCCCGAGTCAGGTACTCGGTGTCCGCCTTCTGCGCGGCCGCCCGGCGGCGGTCCTCCTCCATGGTCAGGCGGTCCCGGTCGGCCTGCCGGTTCTGCGCGAGCAGGATCAGCGGCGCGGCGTAGGACGCCTGCAACGACAGCAGCAAGGTCAGGAACGTGAAGGTGTACGGATCGAAGCGCAAGTTGGCCGGCGCCAGCGTGTTCCAGGCGAACCAGGCGCCGATCATGACCGTCATCCAGACGATGAACTGCGCCGTGCCCATGTGCCGGGCGATGTTCTCCGACCAGCGGCCGAACTCCTCCGGATTGAACCGGGGCAGCCGCACCCGGCCCGGCTCGACAGGCTGATCCAGGCGGTCGCGGCGCGGCTCGGTCATAGGTTGACCTGCTCATCGGCCTCGTTCGTGTCCCGGTCGCGCCAGTCGCGGGGCAGCGAGTGGTCGAGCACGTCGTCCACCGTCACCGCGCCGACCAGGCGACGCGAGGAGTCGACCACCGGCATCGCGACCATGTCGTACGTCGCCATCCGCTTGGTGATCTCGTTGAGTGTCGTCTCCGGTCGCAGCGGTTCTAGGTCGTTGTCGACCAGCCCGCCGAGGATCGAGGACGGCGGCTCGCGCAGCAGCCGCTGAAAGTGCACCATGCCGAGGTATTTTCCACTCGGCGTCGCCGACGGCGCCCGCGCCACAAAGACCTGCGCGGCGACCACCGGCGGTAGCTCCGGCTCACGGATCCGGGCCAGCGCCTCGGCGACCGTGGTGTCCGGGGTGAGGATGACCGGTTCCGAGGTCATCACGCTGCCGGCCGTGCCCGGGCGATAGTTCATCAGCTGCCGGACCGGGGCGGCCTCTTCCGGCTCCATCAGGTCGAGAAGCACTGCCTGCTCGACCTTCGGCAGCTCGGCGAGCAGGTCGGCGGCGTCGTCCGGGTCCATCCGCTCGAGGACGTCGGCGGCGCGTTCCCGGTCGAGCTGCGCCAGGATCTCCACCTGGTCGTGCTCGGGCAGCTCCTCGAGCACGTCGGCCAGGGTCCGGTCGCTCAACGCGGCGGCGACCTCGTTGCGGCGCGCGTCCGGCAGGTCCTGCAGGGCATTCGCCATGTCCGCCGGGCGCATCTGCTCGAGCAGCGCGAGCAGGTTGGACGTGCCCTGCGTGTCGGTCGGCCCGATCAGGCCGCGGACCCGCCCGTACTCGGCCTGGAAGACGTGCCCGCGGCGGGCCAGCCGGGGCGTCTGCTCGCGCACCGCGACCCGGGTGACCAGCCACTCGTCGTTGCGATGCAGCTCCATCCCGATGTCCACCACAGTGCCGGGCGTGCCCGGACCGTCGCCGGAATCCGGGGTCACCGTCACCCGGCGGTCCAGCAGGTCCTCGACCACCAGCAGTTCGTTCGGCCGCTTCTCGAACCGACGCAGGTTGAGCATGCCGGTGCCCAGCACGACCGACTCGGCGTCCATCGACGTCACCCGCCCGATGGGCAGGAAGATGCGGCGCCGCAGGGCCATCTCGGCGACCAGCCCGACCACCTGCGGCGGCCGGTTCGTGGTGCGCAGGCGGATCACCGAGTCGCGCACCCGGCCGACCCGGTCGCCGTTGGGATCGAACATGCCCAGCCCGGCAAGCCGAGCCAGATAAACCCTCGTCCCCATGGTCACTGTCTCAGCCTAGGTTAGGGTCCGGACATGTCCACCGTGGCGTACGAGATCGTCGACGTCTTCACCGACCGGCCGTTCGCCGGGAACCCGCTGGCCGTGGTCTACGGCGCCGCCGATCTGGGCGGCGACCAGATGCACGCGCTGGCCCGCGAGTTCAACCTCTCCGAAACGGTCTTCATCCTTCCGCCCACCACCGCGGCGGCCACCTACCGCGCCCGGATCTTCACCCCCGAGCACGAGCTGCCGTTCGCCGGCCACCCCAGCGTCGGCGCCGCGGTGACCTCGATGCGCCGCGGCCTGTTCCCGCCCGGCCGGGTGGTGCAGGAATGCGGCGCGGGCCGGCTGCCGATCGAGGTCACCGAGGCGGGCTCGGCCACGCTCACCGGAGCCGCGCCGACACTCGGCGAGCCACTCGACCCGGCGCCGCTGCTGGCGCTGGCCGGGCTGAGTACCTCAGATTCGGCCGGGCTCGCTGCCCCACGTTCCGCCGGCTGCGGTCTGGCCTGGGTTTATCTGCCCGTACGCCGGGAGGCGCTCGCCACCATCCGGGTCGCTCCCACGGCCGCGACGACGTTGGGCGTGATCGGCTTGAGCATCTTCGCGTGGGCGGACGGCGAGGCGCGCGCCCGGGTGTTCGTGCCCGGCGGGTCGGTGCCGGAGGACCCGGCGACCGGGTCAGCGGCGCTCGGGCTCGGCGTGTGGCTGGTGGCGTCCGGTCTGCTACCCGCCGACGGCACGTCGTCCTACCTGGTGCATCAGGGCATCGAGATGGGCCGGCCGTCGCTGCTGGAGTGCACGGTGACCGCAGCCTCCGGCGCCGCAACGGCGGCCACGGTGGCCGGCCACGTGTGCCCCATCGCCCGCGGCGAGATCGCCGTCCCGCCCTTCATCGGCTGACCGCTTGCTCTGCTCACCAACGCTTGCTCTGCTCACCAATACGCACCGGCCTGCGGCCGGGTCGGCCTGCGGCCGGGTTGATCAGCGGCGGCGGACCCGGTGTAGGCGGAACGGGCGGCGGACCTCGACCCGCGCCGGTGTGTCCCGCACCTGCTCGGCGCCGGAGCCGGCCGGCAGGTGCGGCGCGATGAGCGGAGTCTCCTGATCAGGTGTCAGCTTCAGAACCGCGCACCCGGTCTGCGCCCAGCGGGCCACCACCTCGGCGGCCGAACCGGAGGCGTTCAGTCGTTTGACCGAGAGCTGCCCAGCGATCGTTTCCCACTCGTCGGTGCCGGGGGTCAGCCGGGTCACGGCCATCTCGCTGACCACGATGAGGCCGCCGTTGTCGCCGCGTAACCGGACCGTGGCCCGGGCGGCCTCGGCCAGCCCCGGCGCGTATTGCTCGCCCGGCCCACTGACCACGATCAGCGAGCCCTCCAGTGGCATGCACCAGAGTGCGAGAGCCGCTCCGCCGCCGGCCGAGATCCAGGCCAGCGCGGCCTTCTTGATCGCCTCATCGAGGACCGGGGAAGTCACCGGTCCATCCTCGCACGCCCCCGTGCCGTGCCGCCCCCGTGCCGTACGCCCCCGTGCCGTGCCCGCCGGCGAACCGTGCAGCCCCTGTGTCGTACGCCCCCGCGCCGAGCCAGCCCCCGTGCCGTGCTCAAATGCCGTTGCGACCGTTTCTCAGGCGACCGCGAC
>DASWMR010000262.1:0-1879 GCA_036399635.1 Actinoplanes sp.
GAGTACGGCGTGGCCGAAGAGGTGGTGTTTGAGCGGGTGGCGCCGGTGGTGCCCGTGCTCGACCTGGATGCGGCACTCGATCGGTACCGGCGGCTGGGTTTCACCGTGCGGTCCTATGCCGGCGGCGAGCGGTATGGCTTCGTCGACCGCGGCGCCGTTTCGCTGCACCTCACGGAGTGGGCCGAGCACGATCCGCTGCGGACGGCTCCGGCGGTTTACCTGTACGTCTCGGATGCCGACGCGCTGCACGACGAATGGGCCGCGGCGGGGGTCGAGGGTCGTCTCGGCGAAGCGCGCGACACCCCGTACGGGCTCCGGGAATTTGCCTTTATCGACCCGGACGGCACGCTGCACCGGGTGGGATCGCCGCTCGCGTCCGGCTGATTACTGTTCGGGGTCCTCGTCGCGCAGGCGGAGCCACTCCGTGAAGTAGGAGCGGGCCAGCAGGCGTTGGCCCTCGGCCGAGAGGTGGGTGCGGTCCCGCAGGCAGTAGCCGGGGCCGGGGCCGGCGGCGAAACCGGTGTGCGGCCGGCGTTTCGGGGTGCCGCGGTGTGCGGCGTCCACTTCGGACGCGCCTGGCTGGTCGGCGAGGCGTTCGGCCGCCAACTGGCCGACCAGGAACGGGGTCCGGGCGAACAGGGGTAGACGGGCCCGCAGCGCGTCGATGAGTTCGTCGAGGTCGGCGGCGTGGTCGGCGGTGCGCCGGCCGGGGCTGCCGTCGGCCTCGCCCTGATGCCACAGGACCGCTGCCGCCCGGGTGGTGCCGACCGAGTCGGCGGCGGCGATCGCCCGGCGGAGGTGGACCAGGCTGAACTCGAAGAGGTTCAGCACGCCGGGCGTCCGGTCGGACACCTTCCACCGGCCGGGGAAGCTGCCGTGCGCGTTGAAGCCGGTGCCGCCGACCCCGCAGGGCACGATCAGCACCTGCCGTTCCGCGGGCAGATGGGCGAGAAGTTCCGTCGCGAACGGGCCGCCGGGGCCCAACCCGTCGCCGCGGCCGAGGAGGGACGCGAGCGGCTCCACGGCCGGCTGGATGGTGCGGCTGGCCGGGCCGCTCGCCGGGAAGACCTGAATGCGGTCGTCGTAGGCGTCGCGGCCGTGCGGCTCGTAATCGTCGTTGGTGCCGGACGCATTGGACTGCCCGAGGACGGCGACGATATCGAATCCCGGCTGCGCGGCGGCGCTCATCTGTCGGTGTCGATCGACTCGGCCGGACCGCCCTGGTGCAGGCACTTCACGTAACGCCGTCCCTCTTCAGCCGATTAGTTTCTGTGTTTTACCTAATAGAAACAGGCATGTCAAGGCCATGGCGGACTCGTTTCACGCAGTTTGCCGATAGAGGTGAGTCGATGGCGTTCCGGATGGCGCCGGCCTGATCCAGGTGCTATTAAGTGCTGTCGCAACGACCGGGATCGCTCTCCGGCGCGACCAGAGGCAGGTTCTTCAGGCAGGGAGACGCAGTGCGCGCTACATATAAGCGGGGTTGGGGACTGCTGGCCGCGGTGGGCATGCTCATCGCGTTCCAGCCGCAGTCGGGCGCCTACGCCGAGACGATCGGCGAAGTGGCGCCGCCCGCGGGGGTCTGGACCGACGCCCCGGTGGGATTCGCATCGGTGGCTGGTAACGGCCTCGATGGCACCACCGGCGGTGCGGCCGGCCAGGTGGTCACCGCATCGACCCTCGAGCAGCTCACGACGTACGCCGCGGCCGTGGAGCCGTTGGTCGTGCGCGTTCGCGGCACCATCAACGTCGATCCGTTCGGTGCGATGATCAAGGTCGCCTCGGACAAGACGATCATCGGGCTCGGCAGCGACGCGGAACTGGTCGGCGGCGGTCTGTACCTCAACCAGGTGCACAACGTCATCGTGCGGAACCTGAC
>DASWMR010000263.1:0-10486 GCA_036399635.1 Actinoplanes sp.
GCCTGGGCGCGGCGGGCTGCCTGAGCGCGGCGGGCTGCCTGAGCGCGGCGGGCTGCCTGAGCGGCGGTTGAGCCCGGGTTCAGTCTGCGGTGAGGTCGCGGCGGATCGACCAGCCGGCGGCGATCAGCGCGGCAACGGTCCAGGCGGCGAAGGCCAGCAGGGCGTCGGTGCGGCCGGTCGCGGCGCCCAGGAAGCTGCTGAACGGCAGCGGGCTCTCCATCCGTCCGATCAGCAGCTCGACGAAGAGCAGCCACCCGGCATACCCGGAGAACAACCAGGTGGGGTGGCGCACCACAGTGGCGTTCGCGACGCCGTATACGGCCATCAGCGGCACCACCGTGACCGTCGACAGATACTGCTCGCCCTCGCCGCTCGGCAACACGGTCAGCCCGCTGATCACGGTCAGCACGGTGGTGATGAGCACGGCCACGACGCACTGGGCGGCCAGCGCGCGCAACCGGCGCGGCTGGCCCAGGAAGAGCAGGACGGCGGTCCGGTGCTGATAGTGCTGCGCGGTTGACACCACCGCGACGCCGAACGCGGCCAGCCCGGCGAAGAGCGTCCAGAAGTCCTCGCTGAACCAGCCGAAGGCCAGACCGAGCACGAGCGACGCGAACATCGCCAACCAACTCGACCGCACAGTCGCCGTCCGGTAGAGCTCACTGCGCAGGACGCTCATCGACGGCCCGCCAGTCCGGTCGGGGTTGTTCCGGGGTTGTCCGACGCGGCCAGGCTCAGGAAGACCTCTTCCAGGTTCGGCGTCTCGGAGACCAGCTCGTAGACCGGCACCTGCACGTGCAACGCGATCTCGCCGGCGTCCTCCGCGGTCAGCCCCGAGACGAACAGGACCCGGCCGTCGGTGTCCACCTCGGCGCCGGCCCGCAGGTAGGCATCCCAGAGCCGGTTCGGGTCGCCGCCGCGTACCCGTAGCCGGGGAACCCGGTCGCCGGCCACCTCGGCGAGCGGCGCGGTCAGCCGGACCCGGCCGTCCGCGATGATCACCACATCGTCGATCAACTGCACCAACTCGGCGAGCAGGTGGCTGGAGATGAGAACGGTGCCGCCGGCCCGGGCGTGGTCGCGCAGCATCTCGCGCAGCCAGGCCATCCCGGACGGGTCGAGGCCGTTGGCCGGCTCGTCGAGCACCAGTACCGGCGGCTCGCCGAGCAGTGCGGTGGCGACCGCGAGCCGCTGCCGCATGCCGAGGGAGTAGTCGCCGCTGCGCTGTCGGGCGGCCTCGGCCAGACCCACGTACGCCAGGAGCCGGTCCACCCGCGCCCGGCTTGCGCCGCACAGTAACCCCTGCGTGATCAGATGATCGCGGCCGCTCTGACCGGGGTGGCTGAGCCCCTGCTCGAGGACCGAACCGACCTGCCGCAACGGTTTGTCCAGGTCGCGGTAGCGCCGGCCGTTGATCAGAGCCTGCCCGGACGAGGCTCGGCTCAGCCCGAGCAGGATGCGCATCGTGGTGGTCTTGCCGGAGCCGTTGAGCCCGAGGAACCCGGTCACCCGGCCCGCGGCGGCGCTGAACGTGACGTCCTCGACGGCGGCCACCCCGCCGTACTTCTTCGTGAGCCGCCGCGTCTCGATCATCGCCGGAATTATTGCCGCCCGAGTCAAGCCTGGCTATTGAGTCATTCGGGTGGCACAAACTGAGTACGCCGACTCAACCGCTCGCCCCCGCCGGTCACAAGGATCAGCACGTGACGTATCCCTGCCCGTTCTGCGCCGCTCCCGCCGCGCCGGAAAACGGCTGCCCGTCCTGCGGGCGCGGTCCAGACCTCGATGCCGTCGAGGTGGTCCGGACCGACGCCGAGATCGCGGAGCTCACCGCGCGGCTGGCCACCGCCCGCCAGGCGGCGGACGAGATCGAGGCGCGGCTCGGCCAGGCGTGGAGCCGCCGGCATGCGGCGGCGGCCCGGGTACGCGCGTCCGTCGGCATCACCAAGCCAGTGCACCCGGAGACGACTGTCCCGAGGCCGCGCGGCAAGGAGGCCTCGACCAGGCTGGTGCAGAACGCACTCTTCCTGCTCGGGGGTCTGTTGCTCGGGATCTCCGCGATCGTCTTCACCGCGGTGGCCTGGGCCCAGTTCGGGGTCGGTGGCCGGGCGGCGGTGCTCGCCGTCGTCACCCTCACGGCACTCGGCGTGCCGCTTCTCGCGCTGCGCCGCGGCCTCACCGCAACGGCCGAGACATTCGCGGCGGTGGGCCTTCTGCTCACGGTGCTGGACGGGTACGCCGCCTGGTACGTCGATCTGTTCGGCATCACGAACGTGTCCGCGTACGCCGCCGCGGTCTGCGCTATCACCGCCGCGGTCGCCGTCCTCTACCGACGTCTCACCCGGTTGACCGGCCCGCGATATGCCGCCCTGCTCGCCGCTCAGCCGGTACTGCCGCTGCTGGTCGCGACCGCGCACCCCAGCCCGGCCGGCTGGGCGTTGACCTTCGCCGCGGTCGCCGCCCTCGACCTAACCCTGTTTTTCGACCGGTCCCCGCTCCGCGATCCAGCTCTGCTCCGCGATCCAGCTCTGCCCCGGGATTCAGCCCTGCCTCTCGAATCGGCCCCGCCCGCCTCGCGCCGGGGCGGCATCGCTGGCACCGCGGCCGTCTGCGCCGCGTTGGCCACCACGCTCGCCGCGGGCTGCGCGGCGGCCGCCGGAGCGGGTGGCGGCCTGCTCCTGCTCGCCGCCGTCGCACTGGCCGCGGCACTGCTCGGCGCGTTGATCCGCCGCGTTTCCCCCCGCTCGATCGCCCGCGGTCCGCGGATCGCTGTGCTCGCCGTCATTGTCGTGCCCGTTCCGGCGCTGCTGGTCCATGCCACGGTGGCGGCCGCCGACACGCTGGACGCGGCGCGGCCGTTCTTCCACGCCGCCTCGGAAGCGACCGCACCGACCTTCGGAGCCCGCTATTTGGCGGCCGCCATGCTGCTGGTCGGTGCTGCCCTGGTCCTCGCCGCACCGGCGCGGTGGCGCCGGGACACCGCGCTGGCGGTCGCCGCACTGCTCGCCTTAGTGCTCCCGGCCGCCCTGCGCCTGGGCTGGTGGACCGCGCCGGTCGCCGATCTGCTGGTCGTCACCGCCGCACTGGCCATGCTGGTCCGGACCCCGCCGGTCGCCACCGAGCCGCGATCCGCCGACGACGACCATGCCTGGGGCCCGCTCATCGGGAGCCTGGTTGTGGTGCCGCTCGGACTGCACGCGGTGACCGTCGGGTTCGGCCGGGCTGGCGTGGCGGCCGGCGTGCTCGCCGTGGTGGCGCTCCTCGGCCTGGCCACTGCGGTCCTGGCCCGCGGCGCCCTCCTGGGCCCAGCCGGGATGGTCACCGGGCTGCTCGCGCTGCCCGTGGCCGGATGGACCACCGCCGTGGCGCTGTCCGCTTCCGGCGTGGTGCAGGCACGGGTCGTGCTGGCGGTCAGCGTGCTGCTTCCCGCCGCCCGCTTCCTGATTACCCGGCGGCGCCGGTCCACCCTCGTCGCGACGGGCATTGCGGCCGTGCTGTTGCCGCTGTGGGCGCTGGTGTCCGGCGACCCGATCACCATCTACACCGCGGCCGGCCTGCTGGCCGTGGCGGCGGCCGCCGGACACCGCCCGCGCTGGCCGGCCATCGCGGCCGGCCCGGTCGTGGCCATCGGTTGTCTGCTCCGCCTCGACCCGCGGGGCACCGCATTCCTGCTGCTGACGGTGGCCGCCGCGGTCGCCGCCCTGGCCTGGCTGGCACCGTCCGGCCTGGCACCGTCTGGGCCGGCACCGTCTGGGCCGGCACCGTCTGGGCCTGGACTGCGTGGGCGGCCGGGGGAGAGCCGTTCCGTGGAGGCCGCGGCACATGCGGTGGCCGTGCTTGCTCTGCTGGCCACCGACTCGACCGGCCTCGCCGCGATCATCTGCACGCTGTGGGGGCTGGTACTCGGGCTGCGTGCGTTGCGCCCCGCGGGCCGCGGCGGTTACCTCGTCGCGGCTGCCACGGCCGAGCTGGCGTCCTGGTTCCTGCTGCTCGTCGCCACGCACGTCACGGTGCTCGAGGCGTACACGCTCCCGGCCGCCGCCGTCGCCCTGCTGGCCGGAATGCTCGCCCGCCGTGCTCGCCGTGTGCACCGGCCGGAGGAGCAGGTGCCGGCCTCGGCACCAAGCAGTTTGTCGAGCTGGGTGGCCTTTGGACCGGCACTCGCCGCCGGCCTTTTGCCAAGCCTCGCCTCGATCGTCGGGACGGATGGCCAGTACCCGCGCCGGTTGCTGCTCGGGCTGGCCGCCATGGCGGTGGTGGTGGCCGGGGCGAACGCTCGGCTGCGGGCGCCGGTGCTGATCGGCGGCGGGGTGCTGGTAGTGGTCGGGCTGCACGAGCTGGCCCTGGTCTGGGATCTGGTCCCGCGGTGGATTCCGCTGGCCGTCGGCGGCCTGGTGCTGGTGTTGCTGGCGGCAACAGTGGAGCGCCGGCGTCACGATCTCGACCGGTTTCGGGCTGCGATTCACCGGATGAGCTGATTCACACCGTTTGGCGAGGGTCCGCGGAACTGTTCGGTTGGAACCGCTCAAGTAACCAGGCGAACGTGCCGATCATGGGGGCATCGGAGGGCCCTACCAGCGATCGGAGCACTGATGTCGGCCGCCCGCATGCAGTCACTCCTGGGCGCGTGGATCCTCGCGCTCCTGGTGGCGTTCTACGCGGTGCCCGAGTTCAGCATGTTCACCTGGGCGGCGATCGGGCTGTCCGCCGCCGTGGCCGTGCTGATCGGCGTCCGGGTGCACCGGCCGTCCCGGCGGCTGCCGTGGTATCTGCTCGCGACGGTGCTGGTCAGCTTCACCTTCGGGGACACCACCTACAACATCCTCACCGATTTCCTCGGTCTGGAGCACCCGTTTCCCAGCGTGGCGGACGTCTTCTACCTGCTCGTCTATCCGATGCTGGCGGTCGCGCTGCTGATCTTCATCCGGTCCCGCTCGGCGGACGGCAACCGTGCCGCGCTGCTCGACGCGCTGGTGCCGACCGCCGGCCTCGGCCTGCTCGCCTGGGTGTTCCTGATCGCGCCGTACGTGCACGACGGCGAGCTGAGCGTGCTCGAGAAACTCACCTCGGTGGCGTACCCGCTCGGCGACGTGCTGGCCCTGGCCATGTTCTCCCGGCTACTGATCGGCGGTGGCCGCAAGCCGGTCGCGCTCACCATCCTGGCCGGCGGGGTGACCAGCCTGCTGATCACCGACGTGATCTACGGCCTGCGGCAGTTGGACGGCACCTGGCAGGTCGGCGGTCCGGTCGATTCCGGCTGGGTCCTGTTCTACGCGGCCATCGCGCTGTCCGCGCTGCACCCGTCGATGCGGTCGCTGACCGTCGCCGAGTCGGCCTCGCTCAGCATGCCCGGCAGCCGGCGGATCGCCGTGATGGCGAGCGCCGCACTGATCGCCCCGGCCATGCTGCTCGTCGAGCACGTGCGCGGCGAGGTCACCGACGCCCCGATGATCGCGACCGCCTCCGGTGGGATGTTCGTGCTGGTGATGGCCCGGGTCGCCGGCCTGATGAAGACCCAGCGGGAGACCGCGGCGCGCGAGCGGACGCTGCGCATCACCGGTGCCGACCTGGTCGCGGCAAGCAGTGAGCGGGAAGCCGTCGTGGCGGTGGCCAAGGCGGTCGCCGACCTGGTACCGGCCGGTCAGCCGTACGTCTTTCACAGCTATGCCGAGGACGCCGAGGAGGGTGTCGCCATCGGCAACGGCAAGATGCGCCGGGTCGAGGTTGCCGGGTTGCCGGCCGCCGTGGTCGAGGCGCTCGCCGAGTTCGACTACGCGCTCTGCGCCGAGCTGGTCACCAAGGGCCGGACCCTGGACGGCCCGGCCCGCCGCAAGCAGGCCTTCCTAGCCGCCGACCAGAACCTCCTGCTCGTCCTGGAGCAGTCCTTCCACGCGCTGATGGCGCAGGGCATCATGGCGATCGAGCGGATCGGCCTGACCGATGAAATCAACCGGCGGAGCAGCGAGGACTACTTCCGCGCACTGATCCAGAGTGCCTCCGACGTCATCATGATCGTCGACGACGAGGAGATCATCCGGTACGCCAGCCCGTCCGCACTGCCGGTCTTCGGCCGCACCGACCTGGTCGGCAAGTGGCTCTACCGGCTATTCCCCGGCACCGACCATGCCGACCTGCGGCAGTTGCTGGACGACGTGCGCGACCGGCCCGGATCGCGTGACGGAGCCGACCTGGCCGCGATCTCCGGTGACGACCTGCTGCTGCAGGTCGAGGTCACCTGTCGTGACCTGCGGGGGGACCCGGCCGTGGCCGGGCTGGTGATCACCATCCGGGACGTCACCGAGCGTCGCCGGCTGGAGAACGACCTCGCACACCAGGCGTACCACGACGCACTCACCGGGCTCGCCAACCGGTCGCTGTTCCAGAACCGGCTCGAGCAGGCCGCCCTGGTCGCCGACAGCACCCGTACCCAGGTCGCCGTCCTCTTCGTCGACCTGGACGACTTCAAGGAGGTCAACGACACGCTCGGGCACGCGGCCGGTGACCAGCTGCTGATCACCGCGGGCCGGCGGATCGTGGAGGTCGCCGGGGCGCGCAACGTGGTCGCCCGCACCGGTGGCGACGAATTCGCGGTGCTGGTCGAGCAGGTCATCGACCCGCTGGAGCCGGAGCAGATCGCCGAGCGGATCGTCGAGGCACTGGCCGTTCCGTTCGAGGTCCGGGACAGCGCCGGCGGCCTGCACATGGTCAGCGGCGCGGCGAGTCTCGGCATCGCGACCAGCGGCGAGTCGGAGGGGATCAGCGAGCTGCTGCGCCGTGCCGACGTGGCGATGTACGTCGCCAAGACCGACGGCAAGAACACCTGGCAGCTGTACGAGGACGAGCTGCACGACGCGATGATGTACCGGCTGGAGATGCGGTCGGCACTGAACGAGGCGGTGCCCGGCGACCAGCTGCGGCTGCGCTTCCAGCCGATCGTCGACCTGCCCACCGGTGAGGTCGTCGGCCTGGAGGGGCTGGTCCGCTGGCAGCACCCGGTGCGCGGCCTGCTCGGCCCGAACGAGTTCATCGAGCTGTCCGAGGAGAACGGCGCGGTCGTCGCGATCGGCGGTTGGGTGCTGCGCGAGTCGCTGCACGCGTTCGTCGGCTGGCGACGCACCGATCCCGGCAACAACCTGCGCTACATCAGCGTCAACGTGTCGGCCCGGCAGTTCCGCACCCCCGGCTTCGTCGACCAGGTGCGCGAGGTGCTGGCCGAGACCGGCGCCGAACCGGGCTGGCTGCTGCTGGAGATCACCGAGAGCCTGGTGCTGCACGACGCGGACCAGGTCTGGCGCGACCTCGGCGAGCTGCGGTCGATGGGCGTCCGGATCGCGATCGACGACTTCGGCACCGGCTACTCCTCGCTGAGCTACCTGAGCCAGATGCCGGTCGATGTCTTGAAGATCGACAAGTCGTTCATCGATGACATTTTGCACAGTCCACAACAGATGGCTCTGGTCGAGACGATCGTCAGCCTCGCCCGGACGCTTGACCTGCTCGTGGTCGCCGAGGGCATCGAACTGGAGGCGCACCGCGCCGCTCTGGTCGAGATGGGCTGCCCCTACGGCCAGGGCTACTTGTTCTCCAAGCCGGTTTCCGCCGACGAGTTCGGGGGATGGCTCAGTCAGCGGTTCGCGACGCCCGTTTAGCGGACCGTGTTCCTAACCACCGAGGAAAGGAAACTCATGAACGTGGCAAGCCTCACCGGTACTGGTCTGGATTACGTCAAGCGTGACGGACGCTGGGCCGACCTCGAGCGGCTACGTAGTGGCAACCCGATGTACGACGCCACGATCGATGAGGTCAAGGGACGGCGAATCCGGGTCGGTGACCACTGGCTGGCCGACTTCGCGTCCTGCAACTACCTCGGCTTCGATCTCGATTCGGAGATCATGGACGCGATCGCGCCCGAAGTCGCCCGCTGGGGCACCCACCCGAGCTGGTCCCGCCTGCTGGGCAACCCGGCGATCTACCCGCAGATCGAGGAGAAGCTCACCGCGCTGCTCGACGCGCCGGACACGCTGGTGTTCCCGACGATCACCCACATCCACATGTCGGTGCTGCCGATCCTGGCCGGCAACGGGTACATCTTCCTCGACTCGCAGGCCCACAAGACCATTTACGACGGCAGCATGTACGCCCGTGGCCTCGGCGCCACCGTGCAGCGGTTCCGTGCCAACGACCACCAGCACCTGGCCGAGCTGCTGCGCACCGTGCCGCCGGGCGTCTCCAAGATCGTTGCGATGGACGGCGTCAACAGCATGACGGGCAACGCGCCGGACCTGAAGGCGTTCGCCGCGGTCGCCCGCGACTACGACGCACTGCTCTATGTGGACGATGCGCACGGCTTCGGCGTCATCGGCGAGCGGTCTCCGATCGAGTCCTCGCCGTACGGCACGAAGGGCAACGCGATCGTCAAGTACTGCGGCGAGACGTACGACAACGTCGTACTCGTCGGGGGCTTCTCCAAGGCGTACTCGTCCTATCTCGCCTTCCTGGCCCTGCCCACCTGGCTGAAGAACCACCTCAAGGTCTCCGCTCCGCCGTACCTCTACTCCGGCCCGGCGCCGACCGCCTCGCTGGCCACCGTCCTGGCCGGCCTGCAGGTGAACGAGAAGCGCGGCGACGCGATCCGCGCCGACCTGTACCGCAAGAGCATGAAGATCCTGGACCACGTACGCAGTCTCGGCGTCTACACCCCGAACACCGGCACCACGCCGGTGATCGAGCTGCCGCTGGCCCAGGGTGAGGACGTCGACGCGGTCGGCAAGTGGCTCTGGCAGCGCGGCATCTACGTGACGCTCGCCGCCTACCCGCTGGTGCCCCGGCACGAGGTCGGCTTCCGGGCCCAGGTCACCGCGGCCAACACGGATGAGGAGATCGACGAGCTGAACGCGGTCATCACCGACCTCGCCGAGGCCGGCAAGCTGCGCCGCGTCGAGCGTTGACGCTGACAGCGAGGCTCTTCGCCGGTCCGCTCGCGCCACTGCGGCACAAGCAGTTCCGTCTCTTGTGGACCGGCATGAGCGCCTCGCTGGTCGGCGACGGGGTCCTCCTCGTCGCCCTCGCATGGCAGGTGTACGACCTGTTCGGGGTGCCCGCCGCGATGTCCGCGGTGGGCGTCTCCCTGTCCTTGCCGCAGGTCGTCACCCTGCTGCTCGGCGGGGTGATCAGCGACCGGTTCGACCCGCGGCGGGTCATGTTGGCGTCTGACCTGATCCGTGCGGCGGTGATGACGACACTCGCCGTGCTGAGCCTGACCGGCACGCTGACTTCACTGTGGATGCTGCTCTCGCTGACCGCGGTGTACGGCGCCGCGGCCGGCTTCTTCGGCCCGGCGTTCGACGCGCTGGTACCGCAGATCGTGCCGGAGGACGACCTGGTCGCCGCGAACGCGCTCGACCAGTTCGTCCGTCCGGCCGGCCTGCAGATCTTCGGGCCGATGCTGGGCGGCGCGGTGATCGCGGTGGCCGGTGCGGGCTGGGCGTTCGCGGCCGACGCGGCGACGTTCGGCTTCTCGGTGCTGTGCCTGCTGGCGATGCGGCGGGTCACCGCCTCCCTCGGCAATGCAGTTGATTCGGAGGATGCGGATGCCGGGTCGATGTGGCAGGAGATGCGCGAGGGCATCGCGTACGTGCGTACGCATGTCTGGCTGTGGGGGACGTTCCTCTCCGCCACGTTCACCTACCTGCTCTTCGTCGGGCCGACCGAGGTGCTGCTGCCGTACGTGGTGAAGACCGAACTGGACGGCAGTGCGGCGGCCCTGGGCCTGATCCTCACCTCGGGCGGCCTCGGCGCGGTGGTGGCGGCCCTGACCATCGGCTGGGTCGGCATCCCCCGCAAGTTCATCACCTACATGTACGGCACGTGGGCCGTCGCAACGCTAGCCGTGGCGGGCTACGGCCTGGCCACCGAGACGTGGCAGCTCGCCGCGGCATGCGTGGTCGTCAACGGCCTGGAGGCGGCCGGAACGGTGGCCTGGGCGACGACCAAGCAGCGACTGGTGCCGTCCGGAATGCTCGGTCGGGTCTCCAGCGTCGACTGGTTCGTGTCGACGGCGCTGCTGCCGCTCTCCTACGCCCTGGCAGCACCGATCGCGGCGTGGATCGGGGTGCGGGACACGCTACTCGGCGCCGGCCTGCTCGGCGCGGTGGTCACCTTCGGCTTCCTGTTCCTGCCCGGCATGCGCAAACCCGAGATCGACGCGTACTACCGGGCGCGGCATTCGCGCTCGGACCGCCAGTCGGGCCCGCGCGGCGGCGCAGCCCAACCGACGGGCGGACCAATCGTCGACGCCGACCGGGAGTCGATCGCGGCGTAAGCAGACGCGGTCCGGGTCAGGTTGCGGTCTGCTCGGGTCGCGGTCTGGGCAGGTTGCGGTCTGGTTCGGTTGCGGTCTGGGTCAGGTCGCGGTCTGGGCAGGTTGCGGCCTGCGTGGGTCGCAGTTTGAGTAGGTCGACGTTGACTGGAGAGGAGGCCGCCGGTG
>DASWMR010000264.1:0-6350 GCA_036399635.1 Actinoplanes sp.
TGCTAACCGCGGCGCAACTGCCGGAGGGCGTACCGGACCGGGGTTTTGCGACCTTCCTGTACGCCACGCTGCCGCTGCCCGGCCGGCCGGACCGGCTCGGCACCGCCGTGCTGGCCGGGCGTGAACCGGTGCTGCGCGACCTGCTCGGTTCGTTCGAGGCGCTGCTCGCCCAGGTGCGGGTGGTGTTCGACCGGATCGGCCTGACCGGCGAGGTCAACCGGCGCGACAGCGAGGCGTACTTCCGGACGCTCATCCAGAACGCCTCGGACGTCATTCTGATCATCACCGAGGACGACCACATCCGGTACGCCAGCCCGTCGGCGGCGACCGTTTTCGGCCACACCGACCTGGCCGGCACACCACTGTCCGCGCTGGTCGCGGTCAGCCACCACCCGGCGCTGCAGCGCATCCTCGCCAACGCCCGGCAGGGCGGCGGCATGCTCGACGTGCCCGACCTGAGCGTGCTCTGCGCGGACGGCCGGCTGCTGCAGGTCGAGTGCACCGGCCGGGACCTGCGCCACGACCCGACCGTGGACGGCCTGGTGCTGACCGTCCGGGACGTCAGCGAGCGGCGGCGCCTCGAGGCGGACCTGTCCCACCTGGCCTTCCACGACGGACTGACCGGGCTGGCCAACCGGGTGCTGTTCCGCAACCGCCTCGAGCAGGCCTACGCCGCGGCCGAACGCGACGGCGCCACCATCGGCGTGCTCTTCGTCGATCTGGACGACTTCAAGGAGGTCAACGACACGCTCGGGCACGCCGTCGGCGACGACCTGCTGGTCACCGTGGGGCAGCGGATCGCGGAGATCGTCGGGACCACCGGGACGGCCGCGCGGATGGGCGGCGACGAGTTCGCCATCCTGATCGAGCAGCAGTCGGACGCCCAGCTGGCCGAGGAGGTGGCCGAGCGGATCGTGACGACGCTGGCCGTGCCGGTCGAGCTCGGCGACGGGCTGGGCGGTTCGCACATCATCAGCGGCGCGGCAAGCGTCGGGGTCGCCACCAACCGGGACGCGACCGGCGCCACCGAGCTGCTGCGGCACGCCGACCTCGCCCTCTACCAGGCCAAGGACGCGAACAAGGGCACCTGGCAGCGCTACCGGCCGGAGCTGCACACCGCGATGGTCGAACGCCTGGAGATCCGGGCCGCCATGCACGAGGCGATCGAGGAGGAGCAGTTCCGCGTCATGTACCAGCCGATCGTCGAGCTCACCACCGGCCAGGTACGCGGCGTCGAGTCGCTGATCCGCTGGCAGCACCCGGTGCGCGGGCTGCTCGGCCCGTATCACTTCATCGAGGTGGCCGAGGAGAGCGGCGCGATCGTCGAGATCGGCGGCTGGGTGCTGCGCGTGGCGCTCGCCGAGTTCGCCCGGTGGAAGCGCGACGACCCGGACACTGCGCTGCGGTACGTCAGCGTGAACGTCTCGGCCCGCCAGTTCCGCACTCCCGGGTTCGTCGACCGGGTCCGCGACGCGCTGGAAGCCGCCGGCGCCCGACCGGAGTGGCTGCTGATGGAGATCACCGAGAGTCTGGTGCTGCGCGACGCCGACCAGGTCTGGGACGATCTGCGGTTGCTGCGGGCGATGGGGGTCCGGATCGCGATCGACGACTTCGGCACCGGGTACTCGTCGCTCAGCTACCTGCGGGAGATGCCGTGCGACGTCCTCAAGCTGGACAAGTCGTTCATCGACGACATCCTCGCCAGCGACCAGCAGCGCACGATGGTCGACGCGATCATCACGCTTGCCCGCAACCTGGACCTCGCCGTCATCGCCGAGGGCATCGAGCTCAGCGAGCAGCGGGCCGCACTGGCCGAGATGGGCTGCCCGTACGGGCAGGGCTACCTGTTCGCCAAGCCGGTGTGGCCGGCCGAGGTCGCCGGCGTCGTGCACAGCGTTTCGCAGCTCGTCTGAGCGGTTCTCGGGTTATTCGCTAGCGCGGGCGGCCGATAACCGGCACTGTCGAGAGGTGCTGGAGAATCCCGTGTGGGCCGCCCTGACCGGGCCGCAGGCCTGCTTCGCCGAGGCGGCCGGTGACGCCGCCGCCTACTCGTCCGACATCTCGCCGTTCTGTGCGATGGCCGACCTCGCCGACCCGGCCGGTTGGCGCGACCTGGCCAAGCTCACCGATGAAGCGCTGCTCACCGGCCCGTCGATCACCCCGCCGCCCGGCTGGTCGGAGGTCGTGCGGATGTCCGGCGTGCAGATGGTCGGGCACGGCATGACCGGGGCCGACGACCCGGCGGCCGTGGCGCTCACCGAGACCGACGTGCCGGAGATCCTCGACCTGGTCCAGCGGGCCCAGCCCGGCCCGTTCCGCCGGCGCACCATCGAGCTCGGCCGCTACCTCGGCATCCGGCACGAGGGCCGGCTGATCGCGATGGCCGGCGAGCGGTTGCGGCTGCCGGGTTGGACCGAAGTGAGCGCGGTCTGCACCGACCCCGACTTCCGGGGGCGCGGGCTCGGCGCCCGGCTGACCCTGGCTGTGGCGGCCCGCATCCTGGAGCGCGGCGACCTGCCGTTCCTGCACACCACGGCGGACAACGCCGGCGCCATCCGGCTCTACGAGCGGCTCGGCTTCCAGACCCACCACGAGGTCGTCTTCGCCTCCTACCGGCACACCGCCCCCGCCTCCTGATCACGCCGGCGCAGAGCCGGCCGGAGTCAGAGCCGGCCGGGTCAGAGCCGGCCGGGTCAGAGCTGGCGGGTCAGAGCTGGCCGTGGTTGGGCGGCAGGACGTCGTCGAGGTCATAGCCGGCCAGGTGGTGGTACTTCCAGTCCACCGGGTCGTGCACGCTGTGCGTGCGGGCGTTGCGCCAGTGCCGGTCCAGGTCGTATTTGCTCGCCGTGGAGCTCGTGCCGCACAGGGCGAACAGCTCCGAGCCCGCCTCGACGGCCACCTCGCTGCCGAACGCCTTCGCGGCGGCCACCGCCAGCGATCCCCGGGCCGCGGCCTGTGCGTCGGCCGGGACCAGGCCCACCTCCTCCAGGGTGCGGGCGGCCGAGTCGAGCAGGGCCTCGGCGGCGCGGACCCGGGCGGCCAGGCGACCGTAGCGGTACTTCACGTGCGGGTCCTCGACCGCCCGGGTCGCGCCGGCCCGGACGGCCTCGGTGGACGGCCGGGCCTTGTCCCGCAGGTACGCCCGCGCGGCGGCCAACGCCCCGCCGGCGATGCCCACCTCGATCGCGGCGTGGTAGAGCTGGGCCCGGGCGCCGAACTGCTGCGGCACCTCGTAGACGCCGGAGTAGTCGAAGGACAGCTCGACCGGCACGTCGGTGAAGGTCGCGGTGCCGCTGATCGTGGCCCGCTGGCCGATCACGTCCCAGTCGGTGTCGACGGACACCCCGGCGGCGCGGCGTGGCACGAAGGCGAGCACCACCCGGCCGTCCTCGCCGACCGCGCTCACCCCGATCCAGGCGCTGGTCAGCGCGCCCGTGGTGTAGAACTTCCGGCCGCTCAGCCGGCCACCGGCGATCCGGGTCAACAGGTCCTGGGCGTGCGTGCCACCGCGCTCGGCGAGCGCGTTGCCGAGCCGCCGGCCGGCCAGCACCTCGCCGAAGAGCCGGTCGCGCATCCCCGCCGGGCCGTGCACTGCGAGCAGGTCGACGAGCAGGAAGTGCGCCTGCGGCACCTGCGCGATGGCCGGATCGGCGGCGGCCACGATCCGGCCGGCCTCGGCGAGCGTCCGCGGCCCGAGCCCGGGCCCACCGTCGGCGGCCGGCACGGTCACGGCCAGCAGACCGGATGAGCCGAGCAGATCAAGAGCCTCCTGCGGTACGACGGCGGCGCCGTTCCGGTCCCGCTCGGCCGCTCCCGGCGCGAGCGCGGCGGCGAGCTCGGTGGCGGCGGCAACGGCATCGTCATGCGTCTTCAGTGTCGGCACCCGCCGATCTTAGAACTCGCGCCCACGCGGCCTTGCAGTGGCGCGAAAGGCGCGCTGCGGCCGGATTGCCGCTGTGGCCGCGGGTGTCGGGGCGGTGGGTTGTCCTGGTGCTTCTGGGCACTCGATTGTCCGTACCTCTGCGGTGGATTTTGTGGGTTTGTCCTTTGCGGAGGATGGCGGCTCGGGAGAATTCGGGCATGCGGCGGGTTTTGGGGTGGGGACTGAGTTTGGCGCTGGTGGCGGGCGGGTGTGCGGTGCCGGCGTTCGGGGCGTCGGCGTTCGAGATGCGCGTGGTGGCTCGCGGGTTGAACAATCCCTATGAAATCGTCGCCGGGCCGGACGGATGGATCTGGGCCGCCGAGAAGAGTGGGCGGCGGGTGCTGCGGATCGAGCCGGCGTCCGGGGCGGTCGCGGTGGCCGCGACGATCGGCGAGGCGGTGAGCACGCCGGGGACGCAGGACGGGCTGCTCGGGATGGCGTTGCGGCTGCCGGATGTGTATCTCGCCTACAGCTACCGGGCCGCCGAGGGGGAACGCTTCAAGATCGCCCGCTATGCCTACGACGCGGCGACCGGGCGGCTGGGAGCGCACACCGACCTGGTGACCGGGCTGCCGGCCAGCCCGGACCACGACGCGGGGCGGCTCGTGCTCGGACCGGATGACCATCTGTACTACTCGATCGGCGATCAGGGTAACAATCAGTTCGCGCGGGCCTGCCTGCTCAACCGGGCGCAGGACCGCGCCGTGCTCGAGGGCAAGGTGCTGCGGATCGCTCTGGACGGGGCGGTGTCGGTGTTCTCGTCCGGGCACCGCAACCCGCAGGGGCTGGTCTTCGGCGGGGACAAGCTCTACTCGTCCGAGCAGGGGCCGAAGACCGACGACGAGGTCAACTGGATCCGGCGCGGGCTCGACTACGGCTGGCCGCGGGTGGCGGGATACGCGGACGGTAACGCCTATGCCTATGCGAACTGGTCGGCGTCGTCGGCGTGCACCACCTTCAGTGACTACGAGATCCCACCCTCCGTGCCGGTGCTCGCCGAGTCGACGTTTCCCGATCCGCTGTTCGCGCCGCCGCTGAAGACGTTCGGCACGGTCCGGTCCGGGTTTGACTTCCAAGATCCGAAGTGCGGCACGAACTATCACGTCTGCTGGCCGACCGTGGCGCCGAGCGGCCTCGACTACTACGGCTTGGACGCCATCCCCCGGTGGCGGCATTCGTTGCTGATGCCGACGCTCAAGGACGGCACGGTGTACCGGATGCCGCTGTCCGCGGACGGGCAGTCGGTGGGGACCGCCGAGCCGCTGTTCCGGACGGTCAACCGCTACCGGGACACGGCCGTGTCGGCGGACGGGTTGAGCGTGTTCGTGGCCACCGACCGGCGCGGGGCGGTTCGCGGGCTCGACGGGCGGCCGACGTCGGCGCTGACCGAGCCCGGGGCGATCCTGGAGTTCCGCTATAGGTCCAGCAGCTCGAGGGTGCGCTCGTCCGGGCCGTCGTAGAGGTGGCTCAGGACCCGCTCGAAAGGTGTCGGGTCGTCGGCCGCACGCGCGAACAGGGTCATCGACGAGCGAAGCTTGAGGTCGTCCGGGTAGCCGAAGATCCGACTCGCCGTTTTGTCCGTTTTTATCAGGATTTCTGCGCATTCGCGCAGGCGGCCGCCCAGGATCGGGTGTTGCAGGTACGCGCGTGCCTCGTCCACATCCGCAATCGCGTAGCGCTGGGCGGTGAGGCTCGACCCCAGGCCGGCGAGTTGCGGAAAGACGAACCACATCCAGTGCGTCCGCTTGCTCCCGGCCGCGAGTTCGGCACGCGCCGTCTCGTACACCCCGTCCTGTGCCTCGACGAACCGCCGCAGGTCGCCGCCTTCCGCATCACCGTCGCGTGCCGTCATGACATCCGGTTTCCCGCCGGCCGCCCGGCCTAACCGCCCCGCCGCGGGCATACTCCGAATGGCCGGCCCCGGAGGACTCCGGCTGGCATGCTCCGTCGCGCGAGGGTCGCCACCATGGGCGCGAGCCGGACTCACCGACTTGAGGGTTTCGGTGCCGCGAACCGAATCGCAACCTGCCGGAACCCCTTCTGCACTCGGCACGGCGTCGCCCGACCCGAACAGAAGAGCATGACCGACGCGATGATTGTTGAGCTGGGCCTGCAGGCAATGACCATCTCCGCCAAGATGTGCGCCCCGGTGCTGCTGACCGCCCTCGCGGTCGGTTTCGCCATCTCACTGTTCCAGTCGGTCACCCAGATCCAGGAAGCCACCCTGTCCTTCGTCCCGAAGGCCGCCGCCGTCGGCGCCGCCCTGCTGTTCTCCGGCAACTGGATGCTCCACGAGATGATCAGCTACACCACCCAGCTCTTCGAACGCCTCCCGCAACTCCTGGTCTGAACCGTGCTCGGCTGCAGCGACGCCTAGACCACCAGGCTGAGCAGCCAGACGCAGGCGAAACCGACAACCGAGATGATG
>DASWMR010000265.1:0-4746 GCA_036399635.1 Actinoplanes sp.
ACCCATGCAGGCGCCGGCCGCGATGTCCTTCTCGGCGTAGACGGTGATGTCGTGGCAGCCGGTCGTCGGGGCCTGCCCCTCGGCGCCGCCCTCGTAACCGCCGTCCGGGAAGATCACCGGCGCCGCGACCACGGTGGCCGCCGCCGGGTTCTTCTTCGGCACCTTGATGATCGAGATCTTGTCGTGCGGCAGGGCGCAGTTGGGCTGGTCCGCGCGGGCCAGGTTGTAAGACGAGATGTAGAGGTAGACGTTCGGATCGTGGCGCTTGCCGGGCACCACCGTCTGGGTGTGCGAACCGCAATCCGTCTTGACCGACTTCAGGTAGACCGGGGTCAGCGGGTCACTGATGTCGAAGATCTTGATGCCTTCCCAGCGCTCGCCGGGCACGTCGGCGGTCGACGCGGTGTTGACGCACGAGTCGTTGGTGCGCTGCGAGTCGGTGCCCAGAAAGAGCAGCTTCCCGTCGATCGAGATGTCGTTCTGCGACCCCGGGCAGAGCACCTGGGCCGCCACGGTCGGCGCCTTCGGGTCGCGGATGTCGTACACCGCGAAGCCGTTGTAGTTGCCGCCGAAGGCGTAGTGGCCCTGGAAGGCCCAGTCCGAATTGGTCGACTCGGCGAACGGCCCGGTCTTCGGCAGGTAGGCGACCTGCTTGAGGTTCGGGGAGCTGACGATCTCGTCCACGCCGGGGATCGCCGACGGGGCCGGCGCCTGTGCCGCGCCGCTCGCGGGTGCCGTCAGGAGTGCGACGACGACCGCGGTCGCGCTGAGTGCGGCCAGCCGTTTGGGCCGTCGCCCTCTGGGTGCGGTGTGCTTCATGGAGCTCCTTCCGATTCACGCACCGCGGAGGCAGGATGGAGACTGCGTACGGAGCGTATCGACGTCTGCCGATACAGTAAACGCCGGACCGGAGCTCCGAAATATCCCGGCTGAGTCATAAGGGTGATACATGCAATACGGCAGGACGTCGGTGCTGGTGGCGGCCGCAATAGCGGTGACGGCGGCCGCCGGGATTGCCGTCGCGGCCCGGTCGGGGTCGGCCGGTTCGGCCGCCGCGCCGCGGCCGAGCGCGAGTTCGGCGCCGCCGCAGCGGGTGGTGCTGCCCGGTCGGCCGGGTGACCCCGCGGTGGTCTCCGACTCAGGCCGGGTGCGAGTACCGGACGGGTCGACCTACAACGCGATCGATACCGCCTTCGTTCAGATGATGATCGTCCACCATGGTCAGGCCATCGAGATGGCGGCGCTCGCGGCCGAGCGGGCCGGCAACGGTCAGTTGCGAGCCCTGGCCGCCCGGATCGGCGCCGCGCAGGGGCCCGAGGTGGCCTTTCTGCGCGGCTGGCTGCACACCCGCAAGCTCCCGGAGAGCGACCCGGCGCACGCCCACGCCACGATGCCCGGCATGCAGACGCCGGCCGACATCACCGCGCTCGCCGCCCTACGCGGCACGGCCTTTGACCGCCGCTTCGTGCCGATGATGACCGCCCACCACCGGGGCGCCCTGCAGATGGCCGGCGACGTGCTGAGCGGCGGGCTCGACGAGCAGTTGCGCGACGTGGCCAACGAGATGGCGGTCGAGCAGGGCAGCGAAATCCGCCGGCTGGCGCAGCTCGGCGTGCGCTGATCAGGCCTCGAGGTCTGCGACCAGCTCCTCCGGGGCGCGCATCCGCCACGCGTCGGTCACCAGCTCGCGCAGCCGGTCGATGCCGACCTCGGTCAGCCGCAACATCACCAGGGGCAGCCCGTCGTAGCCCGGCGTGGTGAAGAACAGGCCGGGCTCGCCGAGCAGCAGCGCCTGCTTCTCCGCCTCGTCGCCGACGAACAACACCGCGATGTCCGTGCGAATCACCCGCGGCTTACCCGGCCGGCGCTCCGGATAGGACCAGACGAAACCCCGGTTGCCCACCCGAAAGTCGAAGCCGTCACTGTCGATCTCGGCCACCTGCGGCAGAGACAAAGCCAGGCGGCGTACGTCCTCCGCGTCGGCCACCGCATCCTCCGTTTCGCCCTTCGCCGAGCGGCCGGCGGGCGGGTTGGCTTTGTCGCGCCTCGGAAGCCTTGCCGGTGCGCAGGTTGGTCAGGGGCAACCATAGGCTGCTAGGGGGCGGCCTCGCCGTCGTTGATGAGTAGCTCGGGGTGGGTGGCCAGAAACTCGCCCAGTTTGTCGGCGGTCGCGGCGCGGAACAGCTGCTTGGTGACGTCGTTGATGCCCTCGCCGTCGCCCTTGGTGACGAACGAGCCGCTGTTCGTCTTGATCGGGATCAGGTCGGCGGCGGCCAGATCCTTCATTCCGAAGATGAAGTCGTCGATCGGTACCCGGTGGGTGTCCATCTTCAGCGACGAGCCGGCTGCTGCCATGACCTTCTTAAGCGTGTTCGGGTTGGTCATGATGCCGGCGCTGGTGGCCTTCTTGGCCATTGCGCGCAGCAACTGCTGCTGGTGGCGCTGGCGGTCGTAGTCGCCGTTCGCCGAGTGCCGCAGCCGGGAGAACTCCAGGGCCTCCCAAGCTGCCATGTTGCGGCAGCCCTTGCGGAACCACAGGGCGTTACGCGGCGGGTACTGCGGGTCGACGCCGGGCGCGTATGCCACTTTGCCCTTGGAGTCGACCGTGTAGTGGCCGGACCACATGTCCTTGTCGACGCACATGTGCACGCCGCCCATCGCCTCGAGAATGCCCTTGAAGCCGTCGAAGTCGATCACGACGACGCCGTCGAAGCTGATGCCGGTGAGCGCGTTCACCGCCTTCGTGGCGAGCTTGGCGCCGCCGGCCCAGCCGCGACCGTCGCGCGAGCCGTACGCGTACGCGGCGTTGATCCGTTCGGTGGAGCCGGGGAAGTCCAGCGACTTGTCCGCCGGGATCCGCGCGATCATGTCGCGCGGGATCGAGATCATGTACGCCTGGTCGTGATCCTTGGTGATGTGCAGGACCAGCATCGTGTCGGACCGGGAGAGCTCGCCCTTGGCCTCCCAGCCTTGCCGGGTGTCCAGGCCGAGCATCAGCAGGTTCATCGCGCCCTGGGGCAGCTTGCCGGCCGACGGAGTGCCGCCCACCGCCTTGTCCTCCAGGACGCTCGTCGTGGTCTCGATGTTGCTGGTGAGCTTGGTCAGGAAGTAGCGCACGCCGACGAGGCCGCTCGCGCTGACCAGCACGATCACCGCGCCGAGCGTGGTGAGCAGTTTGGCCCACAGCGGTGCGCGGGCCCGCTTCGCCGCGCGGACGACCGGGTGGGGGCCACCGGAGCCGGAGTCGTGGGAGTCCTTCGTGGCGGTCTGTCCCGGCATGCGGCGAACTCCTCCTCAGGCACGACGCGCGACGGCCGACGCCTGTGCAGCACATTTATATCTGCCTCTGGCAAGTAGGGGAGTCCTCCAGCCGGACTGACCTGAGGGAGGGGAGCCCGCTGCCGCGCTCCTGTTCGTGCTGCCCGCTGGGCCCGCCTTCGCCGATCCCCCGCAAGGCCTGCCGCAGAAGGCGAACGCCACCGAACTGGCGTTCGCCCCGGCCTACGACTAGGACTGCCGGGACGCGGTCACCCAGCTCGCCGGCAGCACGAATCAGACACCCGCGGTCGACCTGCGGTTGCCGGCCGCTTCCGGTGGGTAGGGACGGTGCGCATGACGGAGTTCGGAATTCACGCCTCGCACGAGCAGATCCCGCCCGCCGAGCTGCTGGCCGCCGTGGTCGCCGCGGAACGCGCCGGTTTCGAGGCGGCCATGTGCTCCGACCACTTCTCGCCGTGGAGTGCGCGGCAGGGCCAGTCCGGTTTCGCCTGGTCGTGGCTGGGCGCCGCGCTGCAGGCCACCAACCTGTCGTTCGGCGTGGTCAACGCGCCCGGGCAGCGGTACCACCCGGCGATCATCGCGCAGGCCATCGGCACTCTCGGCGCGATGTTCCCAGGCCGGTTCTGGACCGCGCTGGGTAGCGGCGAGTACAGCAACGAGCACATCACCGGGGGGCCGTGGCCGCGCAAGGAGGTACGCGAGGCCCGGCTGCGCGAGTGCGTCGACGTCATCCGTGACCTGCTAGCCGGCCAGGAGGTGACCCGCGACGGCCTGGTGACGGTCGACCGCGCCCGGCTGTGGACCCGCCCGGAGACCCCGCCCGCGCTGATCGGCGCGGCGGTCAGTACGAAGACCGCGGCCTGGTGCGCCCAGTGGGCTGACGGCCTGGTCACCGTCAACGCCCCGGAGGACCACCTGCGGTCGATGATCGCGGCGTACCGGGACGCCGGCGGCACCGGGCCGGTATGCCTGCAGGTGCACCTGAGCTGGGCGCCGACCGAAGCCGAGGCCGAGGCGATCGCCCACGACCAGTGGCGCAGCAACATCTTCGCGCCCCCGGTCTGCTGGGACCTGGCGATGGTCGAGCACTTCGACGTGGTCGCCGAGAACGTGACGATCGACCAGGTACGCAAGGTCGTGAACGTCTCGGCTGATCTGGACGAACACATCGACCGGCTGCGAGGGTACGCTGCGCTCGGCTTCGACCGCATCTACCTGCACCACGTCGGCCAGGATCTGATCCCGTTCGTGGAGACCTTCGGCGCGAAGGTCCTCCCGGCCCTGCGCTGACCGGCGCTCCCGTCAGCGGCCGGGGTTGCCGTTGTTCAGCATGCTGTCGCAGGTGCGCCAGAAGATCGCCTCGAACTGGGCGGCGTCCGTCAGTTCGACGTACTCGGTCGTGACGTCGACGCCGCCGGCCGGAAGGAAGTCGATGTCCGCCCAGCCGCCCTCGTAGATCACGATGAC
>DASWMR010000266.1:0-7323 GCA_036399635.1 Actinoplanes sp.
CACCGCGGCGCCCTTGGCGTACGAGATGCCGTCGAAGTTGAGCAGTGCCCGGTCGGTGTCGGTGACCTCCTCCGGCGCGACCGGGTGGGTCGACGGGCGCTGGTCGGCGCGCAGTCCCCAGCCCTTGCGCTGCATCGCGAAGGTGGTCCAGGTGTCCGGGAAGCGGGTCGCCTCGGACGCGATCCGGGTGCCCAGGTACTCGGCGAACGACTCGTTCAGCCAGAGATCGTCCCACCAGGCCATGGTCACCAGGTCGCCGAACCACATGTGCGCCATCTCGTGCGCGATGATGTTGGCCCGGCGCTCGCGCTCGCTCTCGGTCACCGCCGACCGGTAGATCAGCTCGTCGCGGCACACGACCAGGCCGGGGTACTCCATCGCGCCGAAGTTGAACTCGGGAGCGAACGCCTGCTGGTAGTGGCCGAACGGGTAGCGGATGTCGAAGATCTCGTGGTACCTGTCCAGGCACTGCTTGGTGATGGTGAAGATCTCGGCGGCCTCGGCCTCCAGGTGCCCGGCGAGCGCAGCCCGGGCGTAGAGCGCCAGCGGAATGCCGTCGTGCTCGTCGGTGATCGCGTGGTACGGCCCGGCGATCAGCGACGCGAGGTACGTCGAGATCGGCTTGGTCGGAGCGAACTCCCAACGGTCGTCCTTGTTCGCGGTCAGCGGCCCGTTCGCGGCCACCAGCCAGCCGGTCGGGGCGACCACGCTGACCTGGAATGACGCCTTGAGGTCGGGCTGATCGAAGCTGGGCAGGATGCGCCCCGCGTTGTTGATGAACATGTGCTGGTAGAGATAGACCGACCCGTCCGCCGGGTCGACGTACTTGTGCAGCCCCTCACCGGTGTTCGAGTAGCGCATGACCGCGTCGACCACCAGCTCGTTGGTCTCGGCCAGCCCGGTCAGCACGAGCCGTTCGCCGGTGAGCGCCGATTCGTCGACGGCGACCCCGTTCAGCGTCATCGAGGCGACCGAGACCGGCTCGAACTCGAGGAATGTGCCCGATCCGGGGCGGGCGTCGAAGCGGACCACGGTGCGCGACCGAAACGTGTCACCCTGCGCGGTCACGTCCAGATCGACCTCGTAGGCACGGACATCGACGGTGGCGGCCCGGGCGGTGGCCTCGGCGCGGGTCAGGGTCGGCATGACGACCATCATGCCGCCTGGTACGGTGCCGCGGCACCATCCCGGCCCGCTGCTAAGATTCATGTCGTGCGTAAGCCGAACCTCCGGTGGTGGCTGCCCTGACCGGGCGGCTCACCCAGACGCGCATTTACCTCAACGCGGCCGCCCCCTCTGGGCGGCCGTTTCTGCTTCTCCAGCGGCGGTCCTTCCGGCGGGCGGCGGTCATCCGGCGTACCGAAGGAGCCCGACGATGACCGCCGTGCACGCGCGGCGATCAGGCTCTGCTTTAGTCCGGTCAAGGGCGGTGGCGGGGCGGTCGGACGGGAACTAACGCTACTAGGCGCTTTTCGAAGCAGAGGCCGTGCGGGGTCCCGGCGTGCTCGCCGCACGTCGGGATCTGGTGATAGCCCGACGACTGGAACAGGGCGATCGCCGCCGGCAGGTGGCCGCCCGTCACCAGGCGGATCACCGCCCGGCCGGCGGCCAGCGCCTCCTCCTCGATCGCGACGATCAGCTGCCGGGCGATGCCCCGACCGCGGAACGCCGGCCGCACGAACATCCGCAAGAGCTCGGCCACGCCGCGCTCACCCGGCCGCCAGGCAGCGCACCCCACCGCGCGCCCGTCCACGACCGCCACCAGGTAGGCGGCGTCCTCGACGGGCGCGAAGACCGCGGAGTCCGGCCCGTTCTCCTGCAGCTCCCCGGCCGTCAGGGCGGCTAGTTCCGGGTCCAGGGCGGTTCGGGATTCGATGAGCACACCGGTGACCGTAGGCGACGGCCCTTTCCGAATGGTTGCGACAATCTGGACGATGCCCTATTCGCCGGTGTCGTCCTCATCGTCGGCCTCGGTGACCAGCACCGGCTGCTTGGCGTTGGCCAACGTGCTGACCGTGCCGTCGGCGGCCATGTGCAGCAGCTCGTCGTCGCCGCGCACCCGGCGGGCCTTGCGGGCGGCGAGCCGCGCCGCGGCGCCGGCCCGACTGTTCTCGTCCTCGAGGCGGGCGTCGGTGCCCCGCGGCCCGGAGACGAACTCGCCGGAGTTCGGCTGCCAGTCGAACTCGCGGTCGGCGATCCGCACCGGGTCACCGGGCTGGGCGCCCTTCTTGACCAGCAACGCCTCCACCCCGATCCGCTCCAGCCGGTCGCCCAGGTAGCCGACCGCCTCGTCGTTGTCGAAGTTGGTCTGCCGGATCCAGCGCTCGACGCGGATGCCGCGCACCACGAAGACGCCCTCCGCGTCCTGCTCCACGGTGAAGCCGGCGTCGTCGACCGCCCGCGGCCGGACGATCTCCCGGGTGGCCTCCGGCGCGGGCTTGGCCAGCCGGTTCTCGGCGACCGTCTGGGCGAGCGCGAAGATCAGCTCTTTGAGGCCCTCGCGGGTGATCGCACTGACCTCGAAGACCTGGTAGCCGCGGGCCTCGAGCTCGGGCCGCACCATCTCGGCCAGGTCCCGCCCGTCCGGGATGTCAATCTTGTTGAGCACCACCAGGCGGGGCCGATCCTCCAGCCCGCCGTACGCGGACAGCTCGGCCTCGATCGCATCGAGGTCGGCGAGCGGGTCCCGTTCGATCTCCGGAGCCGCCGAGTCGAGCACGTGCAACAGCACCGAGGTGCGCTCGATGTGCCGGAGGAACTGCATGCCCAGGCCCTTGCCGGTGGCCGCGCCGGGAATCAGCCCGGGCACGTCGGCGACCGTGAAGATCTGCTCGCCGGCCTGCACCACACCCAGGTTGGGCACCAGCGTGGTGAACGGGTAGTCGGCGATCTTCGGCTTCGCGGCCGACATCACCGAGATCAGCGAGGATTTGCCGGCCGACGGGAAGCCGACCAGGCCCACGTCCGCGACGCTCTTGAGCTCGAGCACCACGTCCAGCCGGTCCCCCGGCTCGCCCAGCTCGGCGAAGCCCGGCACCTTACGGCGGGTGTTCGCCAGTGACGCGTTACCCCGGCCACCCCGGCCGCCGCGGGCCACCTCGAAGGTGGTGCCCTCACCGATCAGGTCGGCCAGCACCTCGCCGTCCGGGGTCTGCACGACCGTACCGTCCGGCACCGGCAGTACCAGGTCCTTGCCGTTGGCGCCGTCTCGGTTGGCACCCGCGCCGCCACCGCCACTGCTGGCCTTGACGTGCGGGTGGAAGTGGAAGTCGAGCAGCGTCTGCTGCTGCGGGTCGACGACAAGCGTGATGCCGCCGCCGTGCCCGCCATTGCCGCCGTCCGGGCCACCGAGCGGCTTGAACTTCTCCCGGCGGACCGAGGCGCAGCCGTGCCCGCCGTCACCTGCCTGCAGGTGCAGCACGACCCGGTCGACGAACGTGGTCACCGCTCAACTCCTCGAACTTCTCGAAATAACAAAGCGGGCCGCGGACCCGTAGAGGTCCGTGGCCCGCTTCGGAAAAAGCTACTCCGCGGCGACCGGAACGATGCTGACGGTCTTGCGGCCGCGCTTCGTACCGAACAACACGTTGCCCTGGGCCAGCGCGAAGAGCGTGTCGTCGCCACCGCGGCCGACCAGCTCGCCCGGGTGGAACTTCGTGCCCCGCTGGCGGATCAGGATCTCGCCGGCGTTGACCAGCTGGCCACCGAACCGCTTCACGCCGAGCCGCTGCGCGGCGGAGTCACGGCCGTTCCGCGAGCTGGAGGCACCCTTTTTGTGAGCCATGAGTCCGCCCCTACTTCCCGGTCTTGATGCCGGTCACCTTGACGCGGGTCAGCGGCTGACGGTGCCCCTGGCGCTTGTGGTAGCCGGTCTTGTTCTTGAACTTGTGGATCCGGATCTTCGGACCCTTGGTGTGCTCGGCGATCTCGCCGGACACCAGGACGTTGGCAAGCTTGGCCGCATCGGTCACCAGGTTGTCACCGTCGACGAGGAGGACCGCGGCGAGCTTGAGCGCATCGCCGGGCACGCCCGCGAGCTTCTCGACCTCGATCACGTCGCCCTCGGCAACCTTGTACTGCTTGCCGCCGGTCTTGACGATCGCGTACATCGGACGCGGACTCCCTGAGACTTACGCAGCGATGAACCGCTGCTTGGCGGATGGTGCTGGTCCCGGCCGACACCCTCGCGGGCGGGCCACTCGGTGAGCCACTTTGGGGTGGGCCACACGGCATGGGCGGGGCGGAACACGTGGCGCAGAAAAGCACCGTCGGCAAGCGTACTTCATCGGGCGCGTCGAGCCCAAACCGGGTCGCGTCAGCTCCAGCCGCAGGCCTCGTCGAGGGTGTCGGCCAGCGCCGACAACCGTTCCGCATCGACCTTCGCCACTTCACCCTTCAGCGCGCTGACCTCCTTACCCATCCGGGTCAGCGTCTTCTTCAGGACCGGATCGGTGGCCGCGTGCGCAAAGCCGGCCAGCACGGACGAGTAGCTCTGCACATCTCGGGTGATCTTCTGCTGCGCCTGGGTGTTGGCCGCGGCACCCTTTCCGGCCGCATCGATCTGCAGCTGCAGGTCGGTGAGGTAGCTTTCGCCGAAGTCGGTACCGGCGAGGGCCGCCTGGTCGCAGATCTGCTGATTGGGAGGGCTGAGGGCCGGGCCTGCCGGGGGCGCACCGGACCCGCCGGACGGCGCGGGAACAGCCGCGCTGGAGACGCCGGTGACGGGCTGCGGGCCGCCGGTGGTCTCGTCGCCGGAGCAGCCGGCGGCGGCCAGCAGGAGGGTGCCGAGCACCGCGAGGGTGACCCTTCGTCGCATCGGTCTCGGCCTCCTCGGCGCCAACGGTGATCGATGCCGCGAAGGGTAACGGAAACCGCCCCACCCGCCGATGGCGGATGGGGCGGAAAAGGCCTCAGGGGCGGGTACGCCGCCGGGTTCCGCTGCGCCGGGACCGTCGCCGGCCACCCGCGCCGGCACCCACCGGCTCATCGTCCTCGCCCTCGCCCTCGGCGTCGTCCTCGTCCTCGTCGGCCGCGTCCGGATCATCCGAACCGGTCAGCCGCAGCGGCTCCGCCGGGGCGCCGGGCCCCTCGTAGCGGGACAGGTCGTAGCCGCTGATGTCGTAGTCGTCGTCGGTCGAGGCGGCCGCCGCCGGCTGGCCCGGACCGATGATCCCCGAACCGGCGGCCGGCGGCAGGTCGGCGGCGATCGCCAGCGGGCTCTCCGTCTCCCGCGGAAGAACCACGGGCAGATCGGCCGGTGGTTCGACAGGCAAGTCGGCCGGCAAGTCGGCCGGCAGCTCGGCGACCGGCGAATCGAGCACCGGCAGCGTCGCCTCGAGCATCGCGGGCTCGGCCGGCACGCTCTCCCCGCCGCCGCGGCGCCGCCGCGACCGGCCGGGCTGCTGTTGCTGCTGCTGCTGCTGCTGCTGTTCGGGGCGAACCGCCGCCGCGACCGCCTTCACCTGATTGGCCGCGGCGCCGTTCGCCCGCTTCTCGGCGACCGGCTCGGTGTGCATGATCAGGCCGCGGCCTTTGCAGTGGTCGCAGGTCTCGCTGAACACCTCGAGCAGGCCCGAGCCGATCCGCTTGCGGGTCATCTGCACCAGGCCGAGCGACGTGATCTCGGTGACCTGGTGCTTGGTGCGGTCCCGGCCAAGGCACTCGGTGAGCCGCCGGAGCACCAGCTCGCGGTTGCTCTCCAGCACCATGTCGATGAAGTCGATGACCACGATGCCGCCGAGGTCGCGCAGCCGCAGCTGCCGGACGATCTCCTCGGCCGCCTCGAGGTTGTTGCGGGTCACCGTCTCCTCGAGGTTGCCGCCGGCACCGGTGTACTTGCCGGTGTTGACGTCGACCACGGTCATCGCCTCGGTCCGGTCGATCACCAGGTGACCACCGGACGGCAGGAAGACCTTGCGGTCGAGACCCTTGAGGATCTGCTCGTCGATCCGCTTCTCGACGAAGATGTCCCCGCTGCCGACGTGCCGGTGCAGCCGCTCGACCAGATCCGGGGAGACCGAGTTCAGGTAGTTCTCCACCTCGCCGTACGCCTGCTCACCCTGCACGATCAACTCGCGGAAGTCCTCGTTGAAGAGGTCCCGCACGACCCGGATGACCAGGTCGGGTTCCTCGGATAGGGCGGCCGGCGCGTGCCCCTCGGCGGACCGGCGCTGGATCTCCTCCCACTGCGCCTGCAGCCGCTTGACGTCGCGGGCCAGCTCGTCCTCGCTCGCGCCCTCGGCCGCGGTCCGCACGATCACCCCGGCGCCGTCCGGCACCAGCTTCTTCAGGACGTCGCGGAGCCGCTTGCGCTCGTTGTCCGGCAGCTTGCGGCTGATCCCCGAGGCGTTGCCGTTCGGTACGTAGACCAGGTGCCGGCCGGAGAGCGCGATATGGCTGCTCAGCCGGGCACCCTTGTGCCCGATCGGGTCCTTGGTGACCTGCACCAGCACCGGGTCGCCGGACTTGAGCGCCTGCTCGATCGAGCGCGCCCGGCCCTCCAGGCCGGTGGCGTCCCAGTTGACCTCACCGGCGTAGAGCACCGCGTTGCGGCCCCGGCCGACGTCGACGAACGCAGCCTCCATGCTGGGCAGCACGTTCTGCACCTTGCCGAGGTAGACGTTGCCGACCATGGTGCCCGACGTGGCCCGGGCGACGTAGTGCTCGACCAGAACGCCGTCCTCGAGCACCGCGATCTGGGTGCGGTCGGCCTTCTGCCGCACGACCATCACCCGGTCGACGGCCTCCCGGCGGGCCAGGAACTCCGACTCGCTGAGGATCGGCGGGCGGGTGCGGCGCTGCTCGCGGCCGTCCCGGCGGCGCTGGCGCTTGGCCTCGAGCCGGGTCGAACCGGAAACGCCCTGCACCTCGTCGCTGCGGCGCGGCTCCCGCACCCGCACGACGGTGTGCACGCCGTCCTCGATGCCACCGGCCTCGGCTTCCAAACCGGAGCCCTTGCGGCGGCGACGGCGGCGCCGGCGGGTCACCCCGTCGCCCTCACCCTCCTCGGACTCCTCGTCCTCCTCGGGCTCCTCTTCGGCGGCCGCCTCCGGGGCCTCCTCGGAGTCGTCGCTCTCGTCCGTCGGGCCCTTGCCGCGGCCCCGGCCACGCCGGCCACGGCGCCGGCGGCGCCGCCCGGCGGCGCTGTCGTCATCGTCGTCGTCCTCGGCCTCGACGCCTTCCTCGACGTCATCGGCACCCTCGTCGGCCTCGTCCAGCACCGGCTCGACCAAGGCGATGGCCTCGATCGGCTCGGCCGGTTCCTCAGCGGCGGCACCCCGGCGCCGGCGACGACCGCGCCGGGTGCTCTCGGCCGGCTCCTCG
>DASWMR010000267.1:0-3320 GCA_036399635.1 Actinoplanes sp.
CGCCCGCCCGCAGCCCGCACCCCGCAGCCTCGCATCGTTCGCAAGCGGCGCGGCAGCATTCGCCATTGCCACAAATCCACCCAGAACAGCCAGCATCTCTCTGCCGCCCGGAATACCGGCTCCAATGCGTGTCCGGGGACCCGTCAATGACGGCCGGCCCGCAATCAGCGTAAATACTCCAGCTCGGGGAAACGCTGTTGGTAGGCCGCTATCAAACGGCGTGCCACCGGGACGGAGTCGATGAGGGGGTGCGCGGCCATCGCGCGTACCGCAATCGCTCGCGATCCGTTCGCTGCAGCCGAAAGCACCGCCCGCTCGGTCGCCTTCATCTGCTTGACCAGCGCCACCCCGTGCTCGGGGAGCACACCGGCCGCGAACCCCACCCCGCCAGAAGCCGAGCTCAGGCCGAGACTCGACCCCGAAGCCAGATCACTGGCCGAGTCGAAACCGGTCGCCGACCCCGAAGCCGATCCCGAGCCTGCACCCGAGGCCGATGTCGATGCGGAACCCACACCCGAGGCCGGACCCGAGCCCGCAGCGGAGGCCGAGCCCGCGCCCCCACCGGCACCCGAACTCAAGCCCGGACCCGCGACCGGCCGGGCCCCGCTTCCGTCCACCAGGCAGGGCACCTCCACCACCGCGTCGTCGTCGAGGAAGGGGATCGTGCCTCGGTTGCGGACGTTGAGGATCAGCGACGTCGGCTCGTTGCGGGCTATCGCCAGCATCAGGGCGAGCGCCACGTCCTCGTACCCGCCGCCCTCCGCGTCGTCCCGCTCGCCCAGGCCCTCCATCGCCATGTACGTCGCATCCCGCTGCCGGCGTGCGGCGTTCCAGGCCGCGAGTGGATCCTGGCCGGGCGCGGTCAGCCGGGCGTACACCTCGCGCTGTTGACGGAGCAGGAACTCGCCCCGCGTCTCCGGGGCCGCGACCTCCGCGCGGACCAATGCGGCATGGTCGTAGTAATAGTGCAGATACTCGTTCGGGATCGCGCCGAGTTCGCGCAGGCGTTCGGCGCCGAAGAGGCGGCCTTCTTCGACGGACGCAACGGCGGCATCGTCGGCGAGCAGCTGCGGGAGCAGGTTGCGGCCACCCTGGTGTACGCCCGTGAGCCAGCCAAGGTGGTTGAGCCCGGCGTACTCGACGCGCGCCGCTCCGGGCGGGATGCCCAGCGCCCGCAGTACCCGCCGGACTAGCGCGGACGGTGAGTCGCAGATGCCGATCACCCGGTCGCCCAGGTGGCCGGCCATCGCCTCGGTGACCAGTCCGGCGGGATTGGTGAAGTTGATGACCCATGCCTGCGGCGCGACTAGGGCGATCCGCCGGGCGATCGCGTCGGCGACTGGGACGGTGCGCAGCCCGTACGAGATGCCGCCGGCACCGACCGTCTCCTGGCCGAGCATCCCGGCGGTGAGCGCCACCCGTTCGTCGATCACCCGGCCCTCGAGGCCGTGCACCCGGATAGCGCTGAACACGAAGTCGGCGCCGGTGAGTGCGCCGGTCAGGTCGGCGGTGGCGGTGATCCGCGGTGCGTGCCGGGCGCCGGCGGCCTGCGCGGCCAGGACTCCGCGGATCGCGGCGAGCCGCCCGCGGTCGACGTCGTGCAGGACCACCTCGCTGATCGGCGAATCGTCGCCGAGCAGCGCACCGTAGACCAGCGGCACCCGGAATCCGCCGCCGCCGAGAATGGTCAGCCGCCGTCGGTCACTCATGGACATTGGCGTCTGACAGCCGGGCGATGGTCGCGCCGGCCCGGCGCACGGTGCGTTGCCGGCCGCCGGGGATCACGTCGTCGAGGAAGGCGTACCGGGTGGCCAGCTCCGGGCTGCGCCGGCCGGCCTGCCACCAGTCGGCGATGTCGCCCCAGCCGGGTGCGGAGAGCGACCCGCCGAAGTGTTGCACGGAGAGCGCGGCGATCAGGTTGGCGAAGGCGAGTCGTTGCTCCAGTGGCCAGCCGCGCAGCGTACCGAGGATGAAGCCGGCGGTGAAGACGTCGCCGGCACCGGTCGGGTCGAGCGCGTCCAGTGGCACGGCGGGCACCCGCACGGTCTCGCCGGTGGCCGCGTCGTGCGCGATCGCGCCGTCCGCGCCGCAGGTCACGACGACGACCGGGGCCAGGCCGGCCAGCCGCTGCAGCGCCTCCTCGGGGGACGGTGCCCGGGCGTACTGCATGGCTTCGACCGCATTCGGCAGGAACGCATAGCAGTCCTCGAGCATGTCGAGCACCTCGGCCGGCCACTCCGCGCTGGCGTCCCAGCCGACGTCGGCGAAGACGAGCGTGCCGGCCTGCTTGGCGGCGCGTACCCAGGGCAGCCGGTCCTTGGTGAGGCTGACCGACGCGGCCCGGGCGGCGGGCAGTGGGCCGACCAGCCCGTCCGGGCCGGCCGGCAGCGGATGCCCGTGGGTGATCATGCTGCGGTCCCGGTCGTGCGCGAGGGAGACGGTGACCGGCGAGTGGCCGTCGTCGATCCGCCGCGAGGCCGACAGGTCGATGCCCTCCTGGGTGCTGAGGATCTGCGCGCAGAAGTCGCCGTACGCGTCGGTGTTGAGTGCCGTGCCGAGCCCGGTCCGCAGCCCGAGCCGGGCGGCCGCGACCGCCAGGTTGGCGACGCCGCCGGGTGACGACCCCATGCCGGGTGCCCACACTTCGGTGCCCGGCTCGGGCAGGCGGCGCAGACCGGTGAAGATGATGTCGAGGTACACGACTCCGGGGACGAACAGGTCGAGCGGCGTGCTCATCCAGCGATCTTAGAGGCCGGGGCGTGCGACGGGTGCCGCACGCCCCGGGCAGAGTCAGTCCGCCGGCCAGGCATCCACCTCGGCGGGAACGTCTGCGGACGGCCCTGAAACGATCTCCACCCGCCACGGCAGGGCCGGCCCCGAGCGCTCGATCCGGCCCGGCGTGACGCTGAATACCGTGTCGCCGACCCGCACCGTGGTGCTACCCGCAACCGGCTCGTGCACGCGCAGGGTCACCCCGTCCGCGTAGTCGTAATCCGGCCGGTCGGTGCGGGCGCCGATCGGGATCACCGCACCCGGCCGCACCAGCAGCGGCACGCTGTCGAAGCCGTGCGTCTCGGTCACCCACGCCGGCCCCTCGACGACCTCCTCGGTGCCGAACCGCGTCCATCGCCCGGCCGGAACGTAGTAGGTGACCTCGCCGGAGTAGCTGAACACCGGCGCCACCAGCAGATCGCCGCCGAGCAGGTACTGCCGGTCGAGGTGCGTCACGGCGGGGTCGCCGGGGAACCCGACGACCATCGGCCGCATCACCGGGACGCCTTCTTCGTGCGTCTGGCGGGCGGCGCCGAAGAGGTACGGCA
>DASWMR010000268.1:0-7629 GCA_036399635.1 Actinoplanes sp.
TCGCCTACTACGACAGGAGCGTCACCCGTGACCATCGAGGGCATCATCGGCGCGATCATCATCGGTGCGATCATCGGTGCCCTGGGCCGGCTGCTCGTCCCCGGCAAGCAGGACCTCCCGATCTGGCTCACCCTGGTCGTCGGCGTCGTCGCCGCGCTCGTCGGCACCTTCATCGCCGCGGCCCTCGGCGTCGACGACACCGGCGGCATCGACTGGATCGAACTCGCCATCCAGGTCGCCCTCGCCGCTGGTGGTGTTGCCATCCTCGCCGGTACCCGCGGACGACGCCGCCTCTGACACTCCATACAGGCACAGAACATCTGCAACTACGTGGGGCAACAACGGCCCTGGGCGCTGGCGGCGACCTAACGCCGCCAGCGCCGTCGTCGTTTCCCTTCCCCGTACATCCCGCAGAAGACAGAACCGCCATCACCCATCCCGGACAAGTGAGAGAGACGACGCTCCGACCGGATGATCGCCGGAGTGTGCGCCGGACTGGGCTCGGCGCTTCGGGACCACACCGACCATCCCGGGTGTCGCGGGCATGCGACGATCTGATTACCGCAATCCGGGCGGCGGAGAATGGGCAGCGCTCCATGGCAGGCTGACGGCTCCTGGTGTGTGCGGCCTCGATGGCGGCCGAGCGAGCGACGCGTTTTGCCCGCGCAACGGAGGTCAGGCACGGCCGGGACGGACCAGGCCGGTCTCGTACGCGATCACCACCAACTGCGCGCGGTCGTGCGCACCCAGCTTGGCCATCGTGCGGTTGACGTGGGTCTTGACCGTGTGCGGGCTGAGCGTGAAGTGCGCGGCGATGTCGTCGTTGGTGAGCCCGGCGGCCACCAGCGCCAGGGTGTCCCGTTCCCGGTCGGTGAGGGTGGCCAGCTGTTCGGCTCCGGGCGGCTCGGCTCGTTCGGGCCGGGCCAGGTATCGGGCGATCAGGCTACGGGTGGCTGCCGGCGTCAGCAGCGCCTCGCCGCGCTGCACGACCCGTACCGCATCCAGCAGTGCGGCCGGATCGGCGCTCTTGCCGAGGAACCCGCTGGCGCCGACCCGCAGCGCCGCGAACACGTACTCGTCGATCTCGAAGGTGGTGAGCACCAGGACGCGGACACCGGCCAGGGCGGGGTCGGTGGTGATCTGGCGGGTCGTCTCGATGCCGTCGAGGCCGGGCATGCGGATGTCCATCAGCACGACGTCGACGGCAAAGCTGCGCACCGCCTTCAGAACCTCGTCGCCGCTGCCGGCCTGACCGACCACGCGCAGATCCGGCGCCGAGTCGACAAGGGTGGCGAAGCCGGCACGGATGAGTGGCTGGTCGTCGGCGACCAGGACCCGGATGGGCTCGTCATCGGTCATGCCGTGCCCTTCTCAGATATACCCTGGCGGCCCTCGCCTGCTCGATGCCCGCGGTCATACAACCACCGGGATGACTGCGGCGACTCGGAACCCGCCGGTGAGGCGCGGACCAGCCAGCAGGGTGCCGCCCATCGCGGCAACCCGTTCGCGCATCCCGGCGATGCCGTGCGCGTAGGCGCCGGGCACGGGCGCGACGACGGGGCCGTCGTTATCGACCGTGACCGTGACGGCATCCAGGTCGTAGCGGATCGACAGCGTCGTGCGGACCGGTCCGGCGTGCTTACGCACATTGGTCAGCGCTTCCTGCACGACCCGGTAGGCCGTGTGGTCGGGCGCCCACGGCAGGTCGCCGGGCGGGTCGTCGAGGCTGCACGTCAGCTCCAGGCCGGCGCGACGGAAGGCGTCGAGCAGATCCTCGATGCCGGCCAGACCGGCGGCCGGCTGACGCGGCGCGGGTGATTCGTCGGGCTGACGCAGCAGACCCACCGATTCGCGCAGCTCCTCGAGGGCGGCGTTGCTGCTGTGCCGGATGCCGGCCAGGGTTTCCTGGACCCCTATGCCGGCGTTGCTCGCGGTGTGGCCGGCGACCCCGGCCTGCACAGAGATCAACGCCAGGTGATGCCCGACGCTGTCGTGCAGATCGCGGGCGATGCGGAGCCTTTCCTCGGTGAGCCGGCGGCGGGTCTCGGTGTCGCGGTTCCGTTCGGCGTCGGCCGCCCCACGTTCTACCTCGGCCAGGTAGGCCCGGCGATGCCGGGCGGCGGTCCCGGCCGCTACCGCCAACCCGCCCAGGGCGGCCAGCGCAAGGTTCTCCGGTCCGAGAAACCGCGAGGGTACGCCCAGAGTGTGCGTCGCACCGACCGCTAGCACGACCACTCCCCCGACCAGCAACGCCCGCCGCCGGTGCGACAACTCGGCGACGGTGTAGAGAGCGAACAACGGCGCCGCAAGGATCAGTGTCCCGTTGCGGTTCTGGTAGCGGGCCAGATAGACCTCGGCCGCCAGGGTGCTGACGATCAGCGCGACGTAGGGAAGTCGTTGCCGCAGCAGGAGCGCGCCGCACGCGATGACCGCGGCGATCAGCGCCACGGCGTCGTGCAGGTGATCCGGCGCGGCCGTGGTCAGCAGAGTAACGAGCAGCACGATCAGGGCCACGCACAGGTCCGCCACGTGCGGGCGATGACCGATCGTCTCGCGGAGATGGCTGGCGACGTGCACGAGCTCACGCTACGGGGCGACGGCACTTGCCCGCGTCGTCCAGCCGGCGCATTCGTGGCATACCGCGGTCGCGGTATGCCACCGACCATGCAGTCAGGTGACGACGGCAGCGGGGTCCGCCGCGGACAGTAGGCACGTCCGTCCGTCGCTGCGTCGCTGAGAGAGGAATGCCATGACCGCTGTCTCCATCCGAGGACTGACGAAGCGGTTCGGGGCGGTGACCGCCGTCGACGACCTGACCGTCGATCTGACCCCGGGCGTCACCGGTTTCCTCGGCCCGAACGGCGCCGGCAAGACCACCATCCTGCGCCTGATCCTCGGGCTGATCCGGCCCACCGCCGGCACTGCGCTGATCGACGGTCATCGGTATGCCGACCTGCCGCATCCACGGCGTACGGTAGGCGCGCTGCTGGAGGCGTCCGGCTTCCATCCCGGCCGCACCGGCCGGCAGACCCTGCGTATCGCGGCCCGGCTCGCCGGCCTGCCCGACAGCCGCATCGACGCGGTGCTCGACCAGGTCGACCTCACCACCACCGCGAACCGGCGCGTCGGCACCTACTCGCTCGGCATGCGGCAACGACTCGGGCTCGCCGCCGCACTACTCGGTGACCCGCAGGTGCTGATGCTCGACGAACCCGGCAACGGGCTCGATCCGGCTGGCATGGCCTGGCTGCGCGGGCTGCTGCGCGACCTGGCCGCTCATGGACGTACGGTCGTGGTCTCCAGCCACGTGCTCGCCGAGGTGGCCCAAACCGCCGACCGGATCGTCATCGTGCACCAGGGCACCGTCCGCTTCGCCGGCGCCATCGACGCGCTGGCCGGGCCCGCCGCGTTGGAAGCGGAATTCCTGCGGCTCACCGCAGGCGCCGCACCCGCCGCGGAAGGAAGCACGCGATGAGCACCCTGATGCGCGCCGAATGGCTCAAGCTGCGCACCACCCGCAGCCCGTGGCTGCTGCTGTCGGCAAGCCTCGCGACCATCATCGTTGGCGTGAGCGGCCTGATGGCCCGCATTGACAATCCCGGCGACCCCGTGACCCAACAACGTGCCATCGCCCACCTCGGCCTGGTCTCCTTGTTCACCCTCGTGCTTGGCATCACCGCGACAGCCGGGGAGCACCGGCACCGCACCATCTCCGACACCTATCTGGCCGTCCCGCAGCGCCACCGCGTGGTGTGGGCGAAACTGGCCGTCTACACCGCGGCCGGCATCGTCAGTGGCATCGCCGCCGCAGCCGGAGCCCTCGCCACGACGGCGATCTGGCTCGTCGCGCGCGGCTTCTCGCTCGACCTCGCCAGCACCGATCTGTGGCTCACCGTGGCCGGCGGCATCGCCTGGAACGCTGCCTTCGCCGCCATCGGCATCGGCGTCGGCGCCTTGATCACCAACCAGAACGCCGCCATCGCCACCGCTCTGGCGTGGCTCGCCCTCGTCGAAGGCCTCGTCGGCCAGCTCATCGGCGACGCACAACGATGGTTGCCGTTCGCGCTCGGATCTGCCCTCGACCGGCTGCCTACCGTCACCGATGGGCCGGTGCAATGGCAGGCCGGGTTAGCTCTGGGTGCATATGCCGCCGCGTTCGCCGTGGCCGCGGTCCTCACCTCAGTCCGCCGAGACGTCACCTGACCCGCCGCTTCGCGCTGCCTTGGTGGCTTTCATCAGCAGGGCGCCGAGGGCGATCAACGCCGCTCCCGGCGCCCACAAGCCGTAGAAGCGCTGACCGACACCGGCGACCGGGAGCCGGCATGAGATGGGCCACCAGGCCGGGCGTACACATCGACCGGGCCGCCTGCGCCTGGCTGATCCGCCGACGCATCGATGCCGCCGCGCAGTTCGTATTCACCGCCGGCCCACCAGCCGACGCCACCCCGTTCGACATGCGCGGCGTCGACCTCGGCCACCACGGCGACGACTGCACGTTCGAGACCATCCTGCGCCGCTACGACCTGGCCGACCCGGTGCTGTGGCGCATCGCGGCGATCGTGCACGAGGCCGACCTGGAAGAGGAGCGGTACGACGCCCCCGAAGCTCCGGGCCTCGACGTGATGCTGCGCGGCCTGTCGATGATCTGCGACGACGACCGGGTGCTGGAGCTGACCGGCCCGCTCTTCGACGGCCTGTACGAATACCACCGCCGCGCCCTGCTGCTCGACCGTCCGCCGGCCTGACTGGGAGATCTCCTGGACGTGCTTCCACAGCGCGACGTCGTGCCGTTCCGCCAAGCCTTACCCGCCTGGTTCGCCACTCCCGGCAGACGAGGCCGAAGGCCGGCAAATCTCGAACGGGTACGTTTGCTGACCTCGAGTGGCAGGGTCCCAGCGGCAAGTGGCAGCCCGTAACCGGTAACTCAGCGGCAGTACGTCACCGCCGCGGGAGCCTTCAGCTGAGGCTGCGCGCCGCGGCCCGCTCATCGCGTTGCTTTCCGTGTTGTGCACGAATGGCGCAAGCCATAGCGCTACGTATATAGCCACATGGACACACAGCAACGCCACTGGTACTAGTTGGGCGTGCTGATGGCCATCGAATGGATTGTGCTGGGAATCGGTAGCGCGGCCGCCATCGTCTACGGCGTCCGTCGTCACCGACCCGCCCGGGTCGCACCCTGGCTGCTGCTCGCTGGTGCCATCATGGCCAGCGCCGCCGGCGACGTGTTGACCGCAGTGAACCGGCCCGGTGTCGCCGATGTCTGCTTCTACGCCATGTTCGTGCTGGTCGCGGGCAGTCTGCTGCAGCTGACCCGCGCCGGCGCGATCCTCGTCGACCGGGCACGGCTCATCGACCTGCTTGCGTTCGCGTGCTCGACGCTATTGGTGGTCTGGGTGCTCGTCATCGGCGATGCGGGCCAGATCGGCAACATCTCCGGCGCGTACGTCATCGGAGCCCTGCTGCTCCTCGCGGTTGTTGTCCGCCTGCTGGTCGCCGTGGGCCGGAACCTCTCGGCCGCGCTGCTGGTCATCGGTGCGGTGGGTGTCCTGGTCAGTGACATTCTGCAGCCGCTGTGGCCGGGCCGGCTGAGCGAGTCCGGGTTCGTGGTGCTTTACCTGGCCTGGGGCGGCGCCGCGCTGCACCCGTCGATGGTGCGGCTCACCGAGCCCGCGGCACCGCGTCCGAGCCCATGGCGCGGGCGCTGGGCGGCACTGTTGGGCATCTCCGTCGCCACCCCGCCGGTGGTTCTGCTGATCGAGGCGGTCTACGGCAGGGTCGGCGACGGGGTGGTGATCGCCGTGGCCGGTGCGATCACACTTCTCCTGACCATCACGCGGCTGACCGACTCGGTGACCCTGAACGGCCGGGCCTTGGCGCGTGAGCGCGGCTTGCGGCAGGCGAGCGCCGCGCTGGTCGCCGCCGCCGACACCGCGGCCGTGGACGAGGCCGTGCGAGCCGCGATTACCGTGCTCATGCCACCGGACGCTGTGCGTAGCACCGACTTTGCCATCGACGACCGCCAGCTCACGCTCGAAGCGGTGCCCGGCCTCGGGGCCGGACCACCGTCCCGCAGCTGGTGGATCGAGAACGCCGACCACGACTACGCCACGCTGGTCTGTCCGCTCTGGCTGGAGCCGCTCGCCGTCGCACGGCCCCGCGGCGGAGCCCTGATTCTGGTGGGTCGCCGGGACACCCTCACCGCCACTCGCGACACTCTCGAGGTGCTGGCCGGTCAGGCTGCGCTCGCGCTGGATCGCATCTGCCTGGTGGAGGCGGTCGGCCGTCGCGACAGTGATCTATATCTGCGCGCGGTGATCCGGAGCAGCGCGGACATCATGGTGGTGATCGACGAAGACCAGCGCATCCGATACGCCAGTCCTTCGCTGCGCGAGCTGCTCGGCGCCGACGACCTGCCGCCGCTGGCCACACTCGACGACCTGGTGCATCCGGACGATCGCGACCAGCTGCGTCAGGCCTTCCGCAGCTCTGGCGACGGTGTGGTGTTCTGCTCGCTGGTGCGGGCGGACAAAAGTCAGGTGCTGGTCGAAGCCACGTACCGCGACCTGCGCGAGGACCGCTTGGTCCAAGGCTTTGTAGTGACCATGCGGGATTTCACCCAGGGCCATGAGCCGAACGAGCAGCTGCGCCATGGCGACAATCTGGACGATGTACCGGCCCGGGTGAACCGGCGCAGCGCTCGACACAAGTTCCGCTACTAACGCCGACCATGCCGCACGGGTGAGCCAAGCGCTGTCGGACACACTGCGCACTAGACAATGATCTCGAATTCGGCCACCTGCACGTTGCGTACCGGGGTGGCGGTGTCCCAGGCGTCGGTGATCGAAAGCCGCACGTGGTAGGCGCGCGTGGCCGCGAATTTCGTCGTCACCGGCGCGTCCGCCGAGTCCTTGACCGACGCGACTGTGGTCCAGACGATCTTGTCCACACTGGTTTGGATCTGGTAAGAACGCGGGCCGTGCCGCGGATGCGGACGCACCGTGACCCCGGCAACCGGTAGGGGCCGCTGGAGGCCGAGGCTGAGCATGACCGGCCGCAGCGGCGAGGGCGCGGACTCGGCTGGTCCACCGCTGACCCAGATCGTCTCTGGGTCGCCGTCTGCCGCGCACCGCGGTGGGTAGGCGGTCTGGCTCGAACTCGCGGAGATGGATGAGAGGTACGTCCGGTTCGCGGCGCACGACGTACTGACACCCGCTCCAGCTCCCCGGCGACCTCGCCGTCTGGGGTCCACCGGCGTACGCGTCGGGTGGTCATGTATCCGTGGTGGTGGCGGTCGACAACGTGACGAAGAGGATCACCACCGTCGACGGCAACTACGGCGGCGCGGTGACCCTGCGCTCGAATATCGACCCCACCACGGCGACCTCGGGTACCGAGAGCCTGACGATCTCGGGCTACGTACGGGTACCGGCAGCGTGACCTGACCCGTCGCAGCAGCGATCAGCAACGACCAGCCAGGCGGCGTCAGACCGGAGCTGCCTGGCTGGTTGCCGGTCGCACTCAGCCCGGCGGGGTGATGGTCAGGTCGCCGCGGCAGCCGTGGGTGACGTCGCCCGTGACGGTGGCCATCCGCGGCCCGCCAGGTCGTCTCTGAACACGTCGTCCTTG
>DASWMR010000269.1:0-3491 GCA_036399635.1 Actinoplanes sp.
GCGGGCGGCACGCCTGGGTGAGACGAGGGCTGCATCATGGTGACCGGCTGGCGGGGGCTGACGACCGCGGGGCTGGTGTTGGCCCTGGTCGGCGCGTGCACCAGCACACCGGCGGGCGACCCCGCCGCGGCCGGCTGGACGCCGGTGTGGAGCGACGACTTCGACGGCGCGGCCAACAGCAGACTCGGCACGACCGACTGGTCCTATGCGCTGGGCACCAGCTATCCGGGTGGCGCGCCGCAGTGGGGGACCGGGCAGATCGAGACCGCCACCGACAGCGTCCGGAACGTCTATCTCGACGGTGCCGGGCATCTGGCGATCAAGCCCATCCGCACCGGCGCGGGCGCCGGCACCTGGACCTCCGGGCGGGTGGAGACCAAGCGGACCGACTTCGCCGCGCCCACCGGCGGCAAGCTGCGGATCGAGGCGACCGTGCAGCAGCCCGCGGTCGGTGGCGCGGCGGCGGCCGGCTACTGGACGGCGTTCTGGGCGCTCGGTGCGCCGGCCCGGCCGGTGGGCGCCACGAACTGGCCGAAGATCGGCGAGTGGGACGTAATGGAGAACGTGAACGGCCGCGAGTCGGTGTGGCACACCCTGCACTGTGGCGTCGCGGTCGGTGGCCCCTGCGCCGAGCCCGGCGGGATCAGCAGCGGGGAGCTGCCCTGCCCGGGCTGCCGGCAGGGCTTCCACACGTACGCCCTCGAGTACGACCGCAGTCGCACGCCGGAGGAACTGCGGTGGTACGTCGACGGGCGCAGCACCTTCACCGTGAAGGCCGACCGGGTCGACGCGACCACCTGGGCGGACGCCAACCAGCACGGCTTCTTCCTGATCCTCAACGTCGCCATCGGGGGCGTCTTCCCGGCCAACCTCGGTGCCACTCCGAGCCCCGCCACCACCAGCGGCGTGCCGATGCTTGTCGACCGGGTCGCCGTCTTCAGTTCGGAAGGGTGATCGCATGGCCGACACATCCGCCACCGACCCCGGCAGCCCCGCCGACGTCCGCCCGAAGCTGGAACATTCCCGGCGCCCGATCCAGCGGTCCACCCAGTTCGTCGTGGGCCTCGCCCTCGCGGTGACCGTGTTCTACATGATCTTCCTGCTGAACCCGGCGTACCGCGGCGACACCTGGGTCTGGATCCTGGTGCTCTTCGCCGAGGGGATCACCATCCTCAACGCCCTGGCGATGTGGTGGACCATCCTGGCGTACACGCCGCGCCCGGACCCGCCCGAGGTCTACGCCTGGCGCCGCCGCCTGACCACCGGCGACCTCAAGCCCTCGATCGACGTCTTCATCACCGTGTACGGGGAACCGCTCGAGATCGTGCTGGTGACCGTCCGGGCCGTCCGGGACATGCGCGTCGAGCACCTCACCTGGGTGCTCGACGACGGTGACAGCGACGAGCTGCGGGCCGCCTGTGCCACCGAGGGCGTCGGTTACCTGCGGCGCAAGGAGCACTTGCACGCCAAGGCGGGGAACATCAACGCAGCCCTCCGGCGTACCGGCAGTGAGTTTGTGGTGATCTTCGATGCCGACCACATCCCGAGCCCGGACTTCCTGCTGCGCGCCCTGCCGCACATGCAGGATCCGTTGGTGGCGTTCGTGCAGACGCCGCAGGCGTTCCCGAGCGCGCGCGGCCTGGTCGCCCGCGGGGCCGCGGAGTCGCAGCGGATCTTCTACGAGCTCGTGCTGCCGGGCCGCAACCTGTTCAACGCCGTCTTCTGCGTCGGCACAAACGTGATCTTCCGGCGGACCGCCCTCGACGAGATCCACGGCATGCACACCGCCAGCAACTCGGAGGACATCTGGACCTCCATCGAGTTGCACCGCCGCGGCTGGCGCTCCTATTTCGTGCCCGAGACGCTGGCGCGTGGCCTCGCCCCGGACAGCCTGCTCCCCTACTTCAAACAACAATTCCGGTGGGCGTACGGGGCCTTCGAAGTGATGTTCCGTGGTGGGCTGTTCCGCCGTGGCCCGTTGACACTGGACCAGCGCATCCAGTACCTGCTCGCCGGCGTGAACTACCTGTTGTCGATGGCCGCCCTGATCCTGATGTGCCTTCCCGCGGCGTACCTGCTGTTCGGGCTGAGCCCCATCGAGACCGGGATCAGCACGTGGCTGGTCCACTATGCCCCGTTCTACCTACTGATCATGTTGGTGACCGTGGTGCAGCTCGGCGGCTTCAAGCCCGCGGCGATCGTCACCAGCATCGCGGCCGCGCCCGTACACGCCCGGGCTCTGGTCATGGCTCTTTTCCAGCGCAAGGTGCGCTGGACGGTGACCAACGCCGGCCCGGGTGGCCTGCCCGGCGTCGAGCTGGTGCTGCCGCACGTCGCGCTGCTGCTGCTGAACGCGGTCGCCGTCGCGGTCGGGATCAGCATGCTGCCGCTGCTCGGCACGGACATCGCCGCGGTCGGGCTCTCGATCACCTGGGCCTCGATCTACGTGCTGGTGCTCGGCCGGGTCATCGCCGAGGCGGTCATCGCACCGCGGCTCATCAAGGAGCGACTCGAACGGCGCAAGGCCGGAGCCTTGCTCTCCCGGGCGCTGCCCTGGCCGACCCGCTGGGAGGAGGCCGACGAGCTGATCGCCGCCGCGAACGACCTGTCCCCCACGAGCGACTCCACGAGCGACTCCACGAGCGACTCCGCCGCCACCCCGCCCTCACCCCGCGCGAGCTGAAAGGCGACGACCATGTCTCAGCCGACCACGACAAGTCCGCAGACCGAATCGTCGCCTCCGGCCGCACCGCCGGCCCGGCCATCCCGGCGGGCGTCGGCGCGCAAGTGGTGGGCCCGCCTCATCGTCCTGCTCCTGCTGGCCGCCGCGGTCCTGCTGTATCTGCGGATCAGCAACGCGCGGGCCACCGACGCCGAGCACATCAGCATCGGCACCGTCACGGTGACCGCCCAGCCCATCCCGGTCGAGACGCCGCGGCCAGGCCAGGTGACCGAGGTCTCGGTGCTCGCCCAGCAGCGCGTCACCACCGGCCAGGAGCTCGGCACGGTGGAGGTCACCAGCACCGACTCCAATGGCAAACCGGTCCGCAGCACCGTCACGCTGCGGGCGCCGCGCGCCGGCATCGTCATCGACGAGCCGGTCACTCTGGGCAGCACCCTGCAACCGGGCCAGCCGTTCGTGCGGCTCTACGACCCGACCAAGCTGACCTTCGTCGCCGAGGTGCGGCTCGAAGATCTCACCGAGATCGGCGCCGGGATGACCGCGGAGCTGACCGCCGAGGGCATGGAGGACAGCGTCCGGGCCACAGTCCAGCGCCTCGTCCCGTACGTCGCCGCGCCCGGCGCCGACGACGCGGCACCCGGCTCGCTACGCACCATCCTCGTTCCGGCCGGAGATCAGGACGTGAGCGGGCTGATCCCCGGGATGCGGTTCACCGGGGTCGTCGACACCCTCTCCGGCCGACCCGGCCAGCCCCGCCTGCTACCCGGCGGCTGATGCGGTGAACCACTGGTTCGTACGTTCGAGATAG
>DASWMR010000270.1:0-1805 GCA_036399635.1 Actinoplanes sp.
CGCGTTCCCCCGGGAGGTATTTCTCGGTGCCGTCGAACGAGCGGGCCTGCCATATCTCGCCGCCCAGATTGATCATGCCTCGGTCGGCGTCGACCTCTTCCAGGACGGTCCCCTGGCTGCCCTCGATCGCCTGCATGCCGAACGCCGTGTCGCCCGGCCCCAGTTCGTTCCGGGCGTGCCGCATGATGATCGGCCGGACCGCCCCGATGGAGAGGCCGGAGACGACCGCGAACACGATGGCCTGCAGGAGGAGCGGCGCGCCGAGTGCGGCAGCCCCGGCCGCGGCGAACGCCCCGACGGCGAAGAAGATGATGAACAAGGTCGCCGTGAAAGCCTCGGCGATCGCCAGTGCGATGCCGAGCACGATCCAGAGAATCGCTTCCACCCCACGATCGTGACACGCCCGCGCACGCAGCGCGATGTCGCGATGTCGCAATACGCGTAGCCATATCGGCGGTTCACAGTTAGTCCCATCAGTCGCTCATCGGGAGGGGTCCACCGTGTCGTTGCTGCCGGAGACCGGCCGCCGGGTTCAGGAGATCGCCGCCCGTGCCCAGGCCGAGGGGTGTACGCCGTCGCTGGCGCTGGCGATCGTCCGGGATCGGGCTGTGCTGCACAACGCGTGCGTCGGGGAGAACCCGGTGCCGGACGCGAAGACGCAGTACCGGCTCGGTTCGATCACCAAGACGATGACCGCCGCCATGGTCATGCAGATGCGCGACGAGGGCTTCTTCGCCCTCGACGACCTGCTCTACCGACACCTGCCGGGCACCCCGATCGGCGGGGTGACGCTGCGCCAGCTGCTCGGACACGTGTCCGGCCTGCAACGCGAGCCGGACGGCGCCTGGTGGGAGCGCAACACCGGCGGCGACGTCGATACGCTGCTGGCCGAGCTGGGGTACGACAAGGTGGCCGGCCCGCCGTTCCGCCGCTACCGCTACTCCAACCTGGCGTACGGGCTGCTCGGCGCGGTGCTCGAGAAGGTCACCGGGGAGAGCTGGCAGTCACTGGTCGGCAAACGGGTGCTGGACCCGCTCGGGATGAAACGGACGACCTACGCTCCGATGGAGCCGTTCGCCCGGGGGTACGTGGTGCACGAGCTGGACGGCTCGATGCACGAGGAACCTAGGCTGGACGCCGGGGCGATGGCGCCGGCCGGTCAGCTCTGGTCCACGGTGACCGACATGGCGAAGTGGGCGGCGTTGTTCACCGACCCGGCGCCGAGCGTGCTGTCCCGCGACACCGTCGACGAGATGTGCACCCCGGTGGTGCTGCGCGATCTCGAGTCGTGGACCGGCGGGCACGGGTTGGGCCCGGAGCTCTACCGGGTCGGCGAACGGGTCTTCGTCGGGCACCGCGGGTCGATGCCCGGCTACGTCGCGTACCTCGCGGTGCACCGGCGCAGCCGGCTCGGGGTGGTCGCGTTCGCCAACTCGTACGGCCTGACCGGCACCACCATCCAGCAGGTCAGCCTCGCGGCGCTGACCGCCGCGGTGGACGCCGAGCCGAACACGCCCCGGCCGTGGCGACCGCCGGTGATCGCGGCCGGCGAGGCGGCCGCGCTGGTCGGGCGCTGGTGGTGGATGGGCCGGGAGTACGAGGTCGGCGCGGACGGCGACTCGCTGGAGATGACCGGACCGAATCACCGGTCGAGGTTCGTCCGGGAGGCCCCGGACCGCTGGCGCGGGGTGGACGGCGACAACGAGGGCGAGGTCCTGGCCCTGCTGCGCGACGACGAGGGCACGGTCGTCGGGATGGACATCGCCACCTTCGTCTTCAGCCGGAACCCCGCCCACCTAGCCTGA
>DASWMR010000271.1:0-1990 GCA_036399635.1 Actinoplanes sp.
CTCCAGGGCCCGCCGCTGCGCTGCGCTGAACGGGACGTCACCGGTGTCCGGAGCCTTGCCCGGCTCGGGGGTTGCCGGCTCGAAGTGCCGTACCACCGAGATCGCCATCGCCCGCAGGGTCGAGTCGCCGCCGAAGCTCGCCGGCGGGAGGCGCGCTCCGGTCCGATCCTCGACGCGCAGGGCCAGATCGATCAACCCGAGCGAGTCGAGGCCGACGTCGAGGAGCGGCCGATCCACCGATACGTCGTTCGGGTCGGTCAGTTGCAGCACCTCCGCGACTTCGGTCTGCAGCAGCCGGAGCACGTACTCCGGCTCGCCGCCCGGGCCCGCCCGGGGCAACGTCTCCCGCGTCGGCCGGCGTTGTCCCGAGATCGCCGACGAACGCAGCGAGCCGACCGTCCACTGGTGCTTGCACTGTGTGCGCCGCAGCTTTCCGCTGGTCGTCTTCGGAATGCTGTCCGGCCTCATCAGCAGGACCTCATGACACTGCACCCCGCAGTGCGAGGCCACCGCGGCCCGGATCGCCGAGGCCGCGCGGTCCAGCGGGATCGGCTTCCCGTTCCGCAAGACGCTCCTGCGTAGCTCGGCCGCCACCACGACCCGCTCGACGCCGTCGACCCGCACCCCGAAGGCGACCGCGTTGCCCGGCCGCAGAATCGGATCGGCCGCCACCACCGCCGCTTCCAGATCCTGCGGATGAATGTTGCGGCCCCCGACGATGATGAGGTCCTTGAGGCGGCCGCAGAGGAACACCTCGCCGTCGTCGCCGATCACCCCGAGATCACCGGTACGCAGGAAACGTCGCCCGTCGTCCGGGCCGTTCCCGGTCGCCGGGCGCGCGGCGAAGACGGCCGCGTTCTCCTCCTCGGTCCGTCCCCAGTAACCGCTCGACACGCTGGGACTGGAGATCCACAGCTCACCGACGGCGTAGGCCGGCCGCGGCCGCCGGGTCACGGGGTCGACGGCGATCACCGAGACACCCCACTCCGCGTCAGGCACGCCGCTGCCCACGAGCGTCACCGCGGGTGCGCCCGGGGCCGGCGCGACGATCACGCCGTCGCGATCCAGCAGGGCCCGATCCCCGTGGAGCAGCGTCGGCTTCCGGCCGACCCGGCCGCAGACGAACAGCACGGCCTCGGCCATGCCGTAGACGTTGCCGAACGACGCCGGGTCGAAGCCCATCTGGCTGAGCCGGGCTTCGAAGCGGTCCATCGTGGCGGCCAGCATCGGCTCACCGCCCTGCAGGGTGGAGCGGACCGACGAGAGGTCGAACGAGTCGCCGTCGCGCAGACCGCGCAACACGTAGTCGTAGCCGAAGTTCGGCCCGGCGATGTGCGTACCGCGGTAGCGATCAATCGCCTCGAGCCAGAGACGCGGGGCGGCCAGGAAGGTCATCGAGGAGAAGGCGATGCAGCGCGCCCCGGTGTACATCGCGTTGAGGATCCCGCCGGCCAGCCCCATGTCGTGGAACAACGGCACCCAGCCGACGAGCACCGACTCGCTGTCGACCCGGGTGTTGCGCGCGATCAGCTCGAGATTGTGCGTCAGATTCCGGTGCCGCACGACGACGCCCCTGGGCGCCGACGTCGAGCCGGAGGTGTACTGCAGGTACACGACGTCGTCCGGGCCGAACCGGGCGGCCGCGTGGGCCAGCCGTACCGTGGCGGTCTCCGGATCCGCGCGCTTGACGCGATTGGACAAGAGCCAGGTCAGTGCGGGCCAGCTCGACGTCTCGCGGCCGCGCCAGCGGCCCGCCACGCCGTCGCGTACCGATGCCAGGGTGGTAAGCGCGCGGTACTTCGCATGGGTGAGGGCGACGCGGGCGCCGCAGTCCTCGGCGATGTGCCGGAGCTTGGGCAGTTCCCGATCGAGATGCCGCGGGTCGGGGCTGGCCACCGGGACCGCGATCGCGCCGAGGAGCATGCACCCGAAGAAGCTCGCGACGAACTCCAGACCATCGGGCGGGAAGATGAGCAGCACGCGGTCGCCG
>DASWMR010000272.1:0-4648 GCA_036399635.1 Actinoplanes sp.
CCTGGAAGCCCTGGAGGCGCGCGACCCGGCGATCGCCGAGGAGATCCGGCGGCGGATGTTCATGTTCGAGGACATCGTCAACCTCGAGGACCGCGCGGTGCAGCTGGTACTGCGCCAGGTGGAGCCGGCCGACCTGGCCACCGCGCTCAAGGGCGTGCCGGACACGGTGCGCGACAAGGTCACCCGCAACCTGTCCGAGCGCGGCCGGGAGAACCTGCTCGAGGAGATCGACCTGCTCGGCCCGGTCAAGGTCAAGATGGTCGAGGAGTCCCAGGCGAAGATCGTCTCGGTGATCCGCTCGCTCGAGGACTCCGGTCAGATCGAGGTCCAGCGCGGCGGCGAGGCCGATGAGCTCATCGCCTGACCAGGACCTGACCCAGGGCGCCATCACCGAAGCGACGTTCCCGGCGTTCGGCGGAGGGGGCGCCGGCGGCGGGGCGGTCCTCCGCGGCACCGCCGCCGACACCGCGGCCGCGGCCCGGTTCGCCGTCGACCTGCGGCACGAGATGCCGTTCGACGGCGAAGGAGTGGAACGCGCCAAGAAGCAGGCCCGCACCGAGGGGTACGCCGAGGGCTGGGCCCAGGGGCAACGCGAGGCCGCGATCGCCGCGGAGGCCGCCGTGGTGCGGGCCCGAACCGCGGAACAGGCGCACGACCAGCGACGGTCGGTCGCGCTGAACCAGGCGATCAACGCGCTCGGCCGGGCGGTCACCGAGCTGGAGAGCCAGCTGATGCCGACCTTCACCGAGCTGCAGGACGTCCTGCTGGTGCACGCCTTCGAGCTGGCCGAGGCGATCGTCGGGCGCAGCCTGGACGACCCGGAGCGGCGCGGGGCGGACGCTCTGCGCCGGGCGATGGCCGCCGCCCCGGAAACCGGAAACCTGGTGGTCCATCTGCATCCCGCGGACTTCCAGTCACTGATCGGCGACAGCGACTCGTCCGACTTCGAGTACGAGGGACGCCGGGTGATCCTGCGCGCCAACGCCACCCTCCGGCCGGGCGACGCGACCGCCGAGACCGGCATGGCGACAGTCGACGCCACCGTCGCCGCCGCGGTGGCCCGCGCCAAGGAGGCATTACGCGTGTAGTCCGCGTCTCGTACCGCGAGAAGCGACCCTGACTGCCGCGACGAGAGGGGCTCTGCGATGACCGACGTGTTCCAGCACCGCATGCGCGCGGCCTTGGCCGCGGCCCAGCCGCTGACCCGCGGGAAGGTGACCGGCGCGGTCGGCCTGCGGGTCACCGTCGGCGGGCTGGAGGCCCGGGTGGGCGACCTGGTGCAGATGGGCGACGGCTCGGACGCCGTGTTCGCCGAGGTCGCCGCGATCGACGGGGACAAGCTCTCGTGCCTGCCGCTCGGGCCCATCGCCGGGCTCGGGACCGGCACCCCGGTGGTCAGCACCGGTGGTCCGCTGCGCGTCGCGGTCGGCCCCGACCTGCGCGGCCGCATCCTGGACGGGCTCGGGCGGCCGATGGACGGGGGTCCGCCGCTGCGCGGCGAGCTGGTCTCGATCGAGGCGGCGGCGCCCTCGGCGATGGAGCGCCAGCTGGTCGACGCGCCGATGCCCCTGGGCGTACGCGTCCTGGACACGCTCGTGCCCTGCGGCCGCGGGCAGCGGATCGGCATCTTCGCCGGCTCAGGCGTCGGCAAGTCCACCCTGATGAGCATGATCACCCGCGGCACCTCGGCCGAGCTGAACGTGGTCGCCCTGGTCGGTGAGCGCGGCCGCGAGGTGCGCGAATTCATCGAGCACGACCTCGGCGCGGAGGGCCTGGCCCGATCCGTGGTGGTGATCGCCACCTCGGACGCGCCACCGCTGGTCCGGCTGCGGGCCGGCTCGGTCGCCACCCGGATCGCGGAGTACTACCGGGACGAGGGTATGGACGTGTTGCTGATGATGGACAGCGTGACCCGCGCGGCGATGGCGCAGCGGGAGGTCGGCCTTTCGGTCGGCGAGCCGCCGGCCACCCGCGGGTATCCGCCGTCGGTGTTCGCCATGCTCGCCTCCCTGCTGGAGCGCGCCGGGCCGGGCGCGCGGGGCAGCATCACCGGCCTCTACACCGTGCTCGTCGAGGGCGACGACCACAACGAGCCGATCGCCGACGCGGCCCGCTCGATCCTGGACGGCCACATCGTGCTGGACCGCAAGCTCGCCACCGCCGGGCACTTCCCCAGCATTCAGGCGCTCGACTCGATCTCCCGGGTGGCCAACCGGATCACCACGCCGGAGCAGAAGAGCGACGCCGCGGAGCTGCGCCGGCTGATGGCCGCGCACCGCGACGTCCGCGAGCTGGTCGAGATCGGCGCGTACGTGCCGGGCACCAACCCGGACGCCGACCGGGCCACCGCGATCTGGCCGCAGATCACCGCCTTCCTGCGCCAGGGCCTGGACGAGCGGGTAACCGCAGACCAAGCCTGGACCGACCTGAACGCCCTGATCGCAGCATCATGATTGATGCGCCGCCACTCCGATGATCTCCCGCGGAGCGAAGCGACGCCGTTTAGCTCAGTTGCATTCTCGGTGCAGGGACTCAGCGAATGGGGAGCTGGGCCGAAGCGGTCTTGTGAGGGCCCGCCCGCCCGCGCTAGGAGGCAGAACCTTGAGCAGCCTGTTCCGACTCGCACCCGTGCTCCGCGCTCGCAAGGCGCAGGAGGACGCCGCCCGGGGCGCCGTCAACAAGTCACGCGCCGAGGTCCGCGACGCCGAGGCCCTGGTGAAACGCCGCAGCCTCGATCTGGTCGGTGCCGAGGCACCGTCGGAGGGCACGGCCCGGGCCATAGTCGCCTCGCTGGTCGCCCGGCAGTCGCTGGCCGCCGGCCTGATCAGCGCGCACCGCATGGTCGACGACGCCGAAGAGGTCGAACGCGAGCGGATGGCCGTGCTGGCCGACGCCGCGAAGCGCCGCCGCGCGGTGGAGAAGATGGCCGAGCGGCACGCCGAGATGGTGCGCGCCAACGACCTGCGCAAGGACCAGGCCGCCCTGGACGAGCTGTCCATCTCGAGCAAGGCCCGCAACGCCGCCCGCGGCAACGGGAGCCCGACGTGATGGGCGTCAGCGGTGTCCTCAACCGCATCCAGGAGCTCAAGGGCCAGCTCGGTCTGACCCCGCCGACGCCGACGCAGGTCAACCCGAACGGCACCAGCACCAGCACCGGACTGGCCGGGGCCGGCGGTTCCTCGTTCGCCACGATGCTGGCCGACGCCACCGGAGCCACGACACGCAGCGTGGGCGGCGCGGTGACCGGCGACGACGTGGTCGCGTCGGCCAAGAAATACCTGGGCACCCCGTACGCCTTCGGCAGCACCGACCCGGGCCGGGGCCTGGACTGCTCGGCGCTGGTCCAGCGGGCCTTCGCCGACCTCGGCATCCAGGTGCCGCGGACGTCCCGGCAACAGGCCGCCGCGGGCACTCCGGTGGCCAGCCTCGCCCAGGCCCGGCCGGGCGACATCCTGGCCTTCGACAAGCCGGTCGACCACGTCGCCATCTACGTCGGCAACAACAAGATGATCGCGGCACCGAAGGCCGGCGACCACGTCAAGATCCAGACCGTGTACGAGCAGCCGACCGCCATCCGTCGGGTCGCCTCGGATGCCGCCGCCGTCGCCACGCAGAACTCGGCTGCCGCTATCCGGCCGGTCGGGCTGCAGGGCAGCGGCTCACTCCAGGGAGTGCCGTACGCGGACATCTTCGTCAAGGCCGGCGCGCGTTACGGCGTCTCGCCGAAGCTGCTCGCGGCCGTCGCCAAGGTCGAATCGGGCTACGACCCGAGGGCGGTCAGCAAGGCCGGCGCGCAGGGATTGATGCAGCTCATGCCGTCCACCGCCAAGGGTCTCGGGGTGCACAACTCGTTCGACCCGGAGCAGGCGATCAACGGCGGGGCCAAGCTGCTCGCCCGCAACCTGCGGGAGTTCAAGTCGCTGCCGCTGGCGCTCGCCGCCTACAACGCGGGCGGCGGAGCGGTGCACAAGTACGGCGGCATCCCACCTTTCTCCGAGACCCAGGCGTACGTGCCCAAGGTCCAGAAGGCCCTCGCCGCGCTCGGCGGCTGACCGCAACCGCCTCGATCTTCCCAGGGAGTGCCGCATGAAGCCGAATTCCGTCACCGGTACCGACCGCACGACGGCGGCGGAGGCTGGCCGTCGCCCGGGAACCCGTCGGGGTGAGGGCGCGGAAGAGTTCGGCTCCGCCCTGTCCGCCGAGCTGAGCCGGCCCGGTTCCGAGCGGGACGGCAAGGCGGCCGACCGGTCCGCCGCCGACCGGGCGGATGCCGATCGCTCGGCCACCAACCGGGCCGCGGCCGCGACCGAGCACGCTGCCGACCGCAATGCCGCGCAGCGCGCCGCCACGGAACGCGCCGCGAGCCGGGCCGAGGCTGACCGGGCGGCGGCCGCCCGCAGCGCCCTCCGCAGGGACACGCCGACCAGAACCGACCAGACACGGGCCGACCAGAACCGGGCCGACCAGAGCAGGGCCGACCAGAGCAGGACCGACCAGAGCAGGACCGACCAGAGCAGGGCCGACCAGACTCGCGCTGACCAGACGAGAGCGGCCCAGAAGCGGGGCGCCACCGACCGGGCCGCCGACGAGCGGCCCGGTTTGAACCGGCCCGACGACACCCGCTCGGCCGACGCGACCCGATCTGCCG
>DASWMR010000273.1:0-3386 GCA_036399635.1 Actinoplanes sp.
AGGACGTCGACGAGGACGCCCTGGCCGCCGCGCTGGTCGCCAAGCTGCCCGGCGACAGCGACGACGTCGACGGCAAGGAGCTCCATGCCGCGATCGTCGACGCCACCCGGGAACTGATGGCCACCTCGGCCGGTCGGGCGAACTGACGACATGGCGGGGCCCGGCGTTTGATCACGCCGGGCCCCGCCGATCAGGTCACGTTCCGGGTTACGGCGTCCACCTGATGTTCGGGTTGACGTGGCCGGTCCAGTCGAAGGTGGCCATGTTGTCCCAGCCGTCGCCGGTGCCGTTGATGTCCGCCGGGTCCCAGCCGTTGCCCTTGATCGCGTACCAGGTGGGCTCCCAGTAGAAGACGCCCACCGCGCCGGCGTTGCGTGCGGTGTTCTGCACGTCGGTGAACTCCGCCGCCTGGCCAGCCGAGGTCGCCGGCCGGCCGTCGCACAGCACGGTGCCGGGTATCGAGTTGCCCTGACTGTCCGCGTCGGCGGTGGTGAACTGATACGCCGTCTCGGCGATCACCACCGGCTTGCCGTACCGGGACTGTGCGTCGCCGATCACGGTGGACAGGTTCGCCAACGAGCCGTGCCACATGCAGTAGTAGGACAGCGCGGTGACGTCCCAGGTGACGCCCTGTGCCTTGATCCCATCGAAGAACCAGCGCATGTTGGCCTGGCTGTCCGCGTCGGCGACGTGGATCATCACCTGGGTGGCGCTGTTGCAGGCCTTGGTGGCCTCGTAGCCCTTCTTGAGCAGGCTGGCCGTCGGCGCGAAGTCGTTGTTCACGACCTTGCCGACCGGCCACAGCAGGCCCACGTTGATCTCGTTGCCGACCTGCACGCTGTCCGGCGTGGTGCCCTGTGCCTTCAGTGCGGTGCAGACGTCGTACGTGTAGTCGTAGACGTCGGTCTGCAGCTGGGTGAGCGAGTGCGAGGCCCAGGCGGCCGGGGTGAACTGCTTGCCCGGGTCGGCCCAGGTGTCCGAGTAGTGGAAGTCGATCAGCAGCTTGAAGCCCTTGGCCTTGATCGCCTTCGCCTGCTGGAGCACCTTGGCCTTGTTGTTGTAGCCGCTGGCCGGGCTGTTCCAGATGCGCAGCCGCATGTAGTTCGCGCCGGCCGTCTTCAGGATGTCCAGCGGGTCGGCCTCGGCACCTGCCGCGTCGTAGTACTTGGCGCCCAGGTCGAGGCTGCGCTGCAGCGACGACACGTCGGCACCCAGCATGGTGAGGGTGTTCGCGGCGTACGCGTTGGCGGAGGTCACCGCCACGGGGATGGCGATGGCGGTGGCGACCATCGCGGCCAGTAGGGACTTTCTCATATCGCTCCTTTTGGGGGAAAGGGAACGTGGCCGGCGCCGGGACGGTGCGCCGGGGTGGAGCCGTTTTCAGCCGAACTCCCGGTGAATGCGGGATCGGTGTCGGGGGAAGAGGCCCGCAGCACGAGCGAGGTCGGCACGGTGACCGACAACGGCGTACGCCCGGCGATCACGTCGGTGAGCAGCCGGACCATCTCCTCGGCGACCCGGTCCAGCGGATGCCGGACCGTGCTCAGCGGCGGTTCGGTGGTGGCGGCCAGGCCGGAGTCGTCGAAGCCGACGACCCGCACGTCACCGGGCACGTCCCGGCCGGCCGCGCGCAGCACGCGCAGGGCGCCGGCCGCCATCGCGTCCGAGGCGGCGAACACCGCGTCCAGATCGGGGGCCGCCGCGAGCAGCGCCTCCATCGCGGCCGCGCCGCTGTCCCGGCTCCAGTTGCCGTGCGTGATCCGGGCCGGCTCGATGGGCAGCCCGTGCGCGATAAGCGCGTCGTGGTAGCCCTGCAGCCGGTCCACCCCGCCCGCGGTGTCCTGCGGGCCGGTGATCGTGGCGATCCGGCTGCGGCCGGCCGCGATCAGGTGCTCGACGGCGGACCGGCCGCCGGACCGGTCGTCGGCCATCACCGAGCTGATCAGCTGCTCGTAGCCGAGCACCCGGCCGCACGCCACGATCGGCACGCCGGCCTGGACCAGCTGGCCGAGTAGCGGGTCGCCGGAGTGCGGCGAGACCAGCAGCACCCCGTCGACGTGCCCGCCGGCCAGGTAGGCCACCGTGCGGGTGCGCTCCTCCGGGGTGGACGCGATCATCAGGATCAGGGTCAGTTCGCGTACCGACAGGGCCTGCGCGACGCCGCGCAGCAGCACCGAGAAGTTCGGGTCCTCGAAGAGCAGGTGCTGCGGCTCGGTGAGCAGGAAGGCGATCGAGCCGGACTTGCCGGTCGCCAACGAACGGGCGTGCGGGTTGGCCGTGTAGCCGGTGCGGGCGATCGCCTCCTGGACGGCCCGCACCGCCTCCGGGCTGACCCACTCCCGGGCGTTGAGGACCCGGGAGACGGTCGCGTAGGAGACCCCGGCCTCGCGCGCGACGTCGCGGATGGTGGGCCGTTTGCGGATCGTGGGTTCGAGCATCGTCACGCCTTAACCGCTCCGGCGCCCAGATCCACTCGCCAGTAGCGTTGCAGGCAGAGGAAGAGCGCGACCAGCGGAATGATGGACAGCAGGGCCCCGGTGATCACCGAGGTGTACATGGCCGGCTGGGTGGCGCCCTGGTTGAGCAGCCCACTGAGCCCGACGGTGACCGGGAAGAGCTTGTCGTTGCCGAGCATGATGTACGGCAGCATGTAGTTGTTCCAGATCGCCACGAACTGGAACAGGAAGACCGTGACCAGCCCGGAGCTCATCATCGGCAACGCCACCCGGGTGAACGTGCGGCCGTCGCCGGCGCCGTCGATCCGGGCCGCCTCGAGCACCTCGTTCGGCACCGTCGCGGCCGCGAAGATCCGGCTGAGATAGATCCCGTACGGGCTGATCAGGCTGGGCAGCAGCACCGACCAGTAGGTGTTGGTCATCCCGACCTTGGCCAGCAACAGGTACTGCGGGATCGCCAGGATCACGCCCGGCACCAGCACCCCGGCGAGCACCACGTTGAAGACGAACGACTTGCCGCGGAACTCGTACTTGGCCAGCGCGTAGCCGGCCATCGCCGAGACCAGTGTGGAGCCGGCCGCGCCGACCCCGGCGTACAGCGCGGTGTTGAGGATCCACCGCCAGTACAGCCCGCCGCGGTAGCTGTTCAGGTAGCTGATGTTGTCGAACAGGTGGGTGCTCGGCGCGAAGGTGAACGTGCTGAACAGCTCGCCGGCACTCTTGGTCGACGCGACCAGTACCCAGGCCACCGGCATCAGGCAGTATGCGGCGCCGAGCAGCAACAGCAGGGTGGCGGTGGGGCTGCTGCCCCGGCGCGGCGGGCTCGGCGGCACGGTGGCCGACGGCGCGGACGTGGGCAGGACGGGGATCGTGGTGACGGCCATGGATCAGCCCTCCTGACTGAACGCACGGCGGCCGACGAGCTTGAGG
>DASWMR010000274.1:0-2207 GCA_036399635.1 Actinoplanes sp.
CCTGGTGGTCGGCGCGATGGCCGGCGGCTGTCGGCCGGCGGTTGACGGCCGGCGGTTGACGGCCGGCGGTTGACGGCCGGCGGTTGACGGCCAGCCGGCGCATCGTCCCCGCCGCTGAGGCCACAACCCACGTTCGCGACCCCGACGCGAATTTCTCTGCGGGCCTCAACGAAGCGGCCGTCGTTAGGCCTGTCTGGCGGATCACGAGGGGCTGCGGCGCGGCCCGGGCGCATGCGCCTCAGCTTTGGTCAGGGCCCGTCGCAGACTTTCTGTGCTGCTTCCTCGAATTCCGCCTCGGACACCACGTGCTGGTCGCGGTAACCAACGGCGGTCAGCACCTCCCCGGGCGCCAGCTCCCGGAGCCGCGCGAGGGTGAACTCCAGCGAGGCCACGTTCCCCAGGCCGCCGTGGACGTGGTACTCGGCGTCCTCGCGGAACGCTCGCAGCGTCTCCTTGCTGATCAGCCAGTCCGACGGTTTCTCGAAGAAGGTGAGCCGGGCCGGCGCGTCCTCGGTCGAGCGCCTGATGCCGTTCGGTCCCGGGGTGCTCCGCGGTGACTCCACCGACCACTCCGGATAACGCGGCGGGATGGTCGCGGGCACTGGCGAGGCGGCACTGGCGCGCTCCCAGAGAGTTACGTACCCGATGCCGGAGCGGGCGCATTCGGCGATCAGCAGCGTCGGCCGGTCGTCCACCATGGCGAGCGCGGAGTACGGATCCGGTTCCGGTGCGCAGCCCGTCAACCCGAGCAGGGCGGCACCACCGAGAAGCGCGCCGATCAGCCGATGGAACATGCGATGCCGTGCCATGTGGACCCCCGTGAATGTCGATTGGCTCCCCGCACGCTAGGCCCCTGCTCAGAACTGTCGCCCGTAACTCCGGAGGCCATTGCGCACCATTTCGGGCGTTCCAGTCGCGGGTTACGGAAAGGATCTCTGGCGACATGCTTAGAGCACGCAGAGGCGACATACGGTGACGGCCGCCTAACGAAAGGGTCGCGTCTTGCTGCCCTGTTATCGGCGACGAAGTGCACGGGCGGCCCACCAGCTGGCGCCCAATGCGGCGCCGATTGGCACCCCCGCGACGAACACGAACGAACGGAACAGCAGAACCCCCGCCAGCGATCCGGTGGCGTCGGTGCCGAGAGCGATCAGGACCGTCACCATGCCGGCCTCGGCCGGCCCGACACCGCCCGGCGTCACCACCACCAGCGTCATCAGCCGCTCGGCTATCAAGGCACCGAACACCACCGCCGGCGCCGCCGGCACGCCGACGGCGAGCAGGCAGCACCACAGCAGAGCGGCCTGGACGAGCCAGTACCCGACGGTACCCAGGGTCAACGCGGTGCGGCGCCGCCGCACCAGCAGGTCGGCCTCCGTCAGGAATGCCGACGCCGTCGACGGCCAGGCTCTGCCCACCGGCCGTCGCATGATCCGCGAACCGGCCCGGGCGGTGACCTCCACCAAGCCCAGCAACGGACCAGCGCGCCCGCACAGTGCCCGGAGTAGCAGCACACCCGCCGCGCAGCCGACGCCGGCCGGAATCATCCAGGCACTGCCATTCGCCACGGACAGCGCGCCAGTGCCGAGGAGTGCGGCCAGCGCCACCGCAGGCATCAGCAGCCGGGCAACGATGTCGCAGGCTTTCGAAACGATGACGAAGCGGGCGAAGTCGAGGCGGCTGTGCCCCCAGGACTGGGTCATGCTCAGATTCAACGCCACACCAGCGAGGCCGCCCACCGGCAGGACGCTGGACACCGCGCTGCCGCTCAAGTTCAGCATCAACGCACGGCGGCGGGTCAGGCCCGGCAACGAAGCGGCGAGCACGGTTGCATGCCCGTACAGCCCGAGGATCCACACGGCACCGAGGCCCAGGACATGAGCCCACGGAAGCCGGCCGATCAGCCCCAGAGCCGCCGGCCACGACGCTCCCGCTGTCGATGCCCGCCGCGCGGCCAGGGCCGCCACGGCGAGGCAGGCCACGACCAGGACGATGCGCCACCACCGAGCCGCCGAGGTGCGCGAGCGTACGCCGGTCGGCTGCGGAAGGGCTCCGATCGACACAGCAGCCTCCCACGATCAGCGCATCTGGCCTGACCAGGATCGCAACGCCCACCGAGGAAACGTTGACGACGACGCACCCAGCCCGTGAACATCACGCTTCGTTGCGGGAGCGGGCCCACCGAGGAAACGTTGACGAGGACGCAC
>DASWMR010000275.1:0-7158 GCA_036399635.1 Actinoplanes sp.
CGGCACTCGGCGGCCACGTCGACGAGCGCCTTGACGGCGGCGTCACGCAGCTTGCCCGGGTCGAGCTCAGCCCGCCCCGGGCCGGGCACCTCGAGCGGGTAGTGCACGCTGGTCAGCGCGCGCAGTCGGCCGTCCAGCCCGGCGGCGATGCCCTTGGTCGCGGTGGTACCGGTGTCGATCCCGATCACGACGTCCATGAGCTGCCTTCCGTTCGCGAACGGGCCCGGACCGGCCCACCCTCGACCATGCCCGCGCAACGCCCGGATCAAGCCACCGCCCGGCCTCCAAACTAGCGGTCAGGACAGGCCGATGGTCACCGGCCGACCTCGCAGGTCCTTGGTTGCATCAGGCGCCGAACTTCTCCGCGTAAGCGGCACGCAGCCCCTCGAAGCCGAACTCCATCGCCGCCCGCCCGCGGATCACCGGGACCGGGTCGCCGTCGAGCAGGCGGCGCAACACCTCGGCGCAGAGGTGCCAGCCGGCCGCGACCATCGCCTGCATGCCCGGCTCGGCCAGCGTGTGGTGCAGGGTCAGGCGGGTGCCGGCGGCGGTCGGTTCGAGGTCCCAGCGCAGCCGGTCGTCGGCCCAGGTGTATTCCAGCAGGACCGGCGGCTCGGCCCGCAGCACGGTGGCCGGCAGGTCGACCCGCTCGTCGCCGTCCACCATGGTCAGCGTGGTCTCGCCGGTCTTGCCCAGGTCGTGCGGCGCGGCGAAGGGTGCCCACCGGTCCAGCTCGGCGGGGTCGGTGAGCGCGGTCCACACAACGGCGGGCGGGTGCCGCAGGTCGCGGATGAAGATCAGCGTCCAGCGGTCACCGGCCGGCACGACGCGGGCGTCGCCGGCCGGGCCGGGGTTGAAGCTCATGATGTCTCCTTCTCGTCGAGGTGGCGCTCGAGCGCCGTCAGGTGGTGGGTCCACATCTGCCGGTAGGGCGCCAGCCACCTGTCCAGCTCGCGGAACGGGCCCGGCTCGAGCCGGTAGATCCGCTGCTGGGCCCGGGTCGCCGCGGACACGACGCCGGCCTCGCGCAGCACCCGCAGGTGCTTGGAGACCGCGGGCTGGCTCATTCCGATGATCGTCACCAGGTCGGACACGCTGCACTCGCGCAGCCGCAGCGCGTCGACGATGCGCCGGCGAGTCGGTTCGGCGATGGCGGTCAGCACGTCCATGCCTTCATCGTTATATGCCTATCGAGTCATGTCATGCAGCCTCCCGGACCCGACGAGAAACGCCCCGCCGTCGACCGGCGGGGCGTTCCTGGAACCAGGCTGCGCTGGTGCCGTCAGCGCTTGTCGATCGCGATGAACTCGCGCTCGGCGGCACCGGTGTAGAGCTGACGCGGCCGGCCGATCTTGGTGGCCGAGTCGGCCATCATCTCGGACCACTGGGCGATCCAGCCCGGCAGCCGGCCGAGCGCGAACAGCACCGTGAACATCGTGGTCGGGAAGTTCATCGCCTTGTAGATCAGGCCGGTGTAGAAGTCCACGTTCGGGTAGAGCTTGCGGGACACGAAGTAATCGTCGTGCAGCGCGATCTCCTCCAGCTGGAACGCGATCTCCAGCAGGGGGTCGGGCTTCTCCAGGGTGTTCAGCATCTGGAGGGCGGCCTTCTTCACGATCGCGGCCCGCGGGTCGTAATTCTTGTAGACCCGGTGGCCGAAGCCCATGAGCTTGACGCCCTTTTCCTTGTTCTTCACCCGGGTGACGAACGCGTTGACGTCACCGCCGTCCTTGCGGATCTGCTCGAGCATCTCGAGCACCGCCGCGTTGGCGCCGCCGTGCAGCGGGCCGGAGAGGGCGTTGATGCCGGCCGAGATCGAGGCGAAGAGGTTGGCTTGGGCCGAGCCGACCAGCCGCACGGTCGACGTGGAGCAGTTCTGCTCGTGGTCGGCGTGCAGGATGAACAGCATGTCCAGGATCTTCGCGACCTTGGGGTCGACGTCGTACTGGACGGTCGGCAGGCCGAACGTGAGCCGGAGGAAGTTCTCGACGTAATCGAGGCTGTTGTCCGGGTACGGCAGCGGATGCCCGATCGACTTCTTGTACGCGTACGCGGCGATCGTCGGAAGCTTCGCCATCAGCCGGATGCCGGAAATCTCCACCTGCTCCCGGTCCAGCGGGTCGAGCGCGTCCTGATAGAACGTCGACAGCGCGGTCACCGCGGAGGAGAGCACCATCATCGGGTGCGCGTCCCGCGGGAAGCCGGAGAAGAAGGTGCGCATCTCCTCCTGCAGCAGGGTGTGCACCCGGATCTTGTTACCGAAGTCGGTCAACTCGGCCGGCGTCGGCAGGGCGTCGTGCATCAGGAGGTACGAGACCTCAAGGAACGACGACTTCTCGGCCAGCTGCTCGATCGGGTAACCGCGGTAGCGGAGGATGCCCGCGTCACCGTCGATGTAGGTGATCGCCGACGTCGTCGAAGCAGTATTGACAAAGCCCTGGTCGAGGGTGACGAACCCGGTCTCCTTGAGGAGCGCGCTGACGTCGATGCCGCCCGGGCCCTCGACCGCCTCCCGCACCGGCATCGACAGCTGGCCACCAGGGTGGTCAAGCTTGACATCCGTCATGTATTTCCCTCGCTTCACCGGCAGATGTCCCATGAATTTTGACGTTTACCGTAAACCCTCAACCTGAGCGGGGCATCAGGCGACCACCCGCTGAGGGATTGATCACGAAGAGTGGCGCTCTTGCATAGATAATGGTGCTAGACGACAGCGGAGGTGTGACCCGTGCGGAAACTGACCAAGTCGCCTGTAGTGGTCGGAGTGACCGGAACGTCGGCGGGCCTCGCCGCCGTGCGGGTCGCCGCGCGCGAGGCTGTGTCGCGCGGCCGGCAACTTCGAGTGATACACGCTTTCACCTGGCCCAGTCCGCGTCCGCCGAGCGTGGACATCGACTACGACCAGGCCCGCCGGGCCGCCTCACAGGTGGTCGAGGAGGCGGTCGCCACCGCCCAGCGTTCCACACCCGGGGTGCGGGTGACCGGCCAACTGGTGGACGGGCTGCCGGACGCGGTGCTGTTGCGGCTCAGCCGCACCGCCGAGCTGGTCGTGCTCGGCGACGACGACCTGGCGACCACTCCCTGGCTGCCGCCCACCTCGGTGGTCGTGCAGACGGTCGCCCGCGCGTGGTGCCCGGTGCTGGTGGCCCGCGGCCCGCGGCCTCCGTCCGGCCCGGTGCTTGTCGCGGTCGACGGCTCCGCGTGCGCGCAGCTCGCCCTGCGGCACGCCGCGGCGGAGGGCCTGCGCCTGAAAGTCCCGGTCGAGATCGTCCACGTGAACCGCGATGCCGGTCCGGCCGCCGAGGCGGCCGGCCACCTCCTGCTCGAGACGGCGATCGCCGCGGTGCCGGAGCTGTCCGGCGCCTCGACCCATCTGCTCAGCGGCGCGGTCGGCCCCACCCTGGTGCGGGCGTCCGGCCGGGCCCGGCTGCTGGTGCTCGGCCCGCGCGGCACGCACGACGCCGGGCTGCTCGGCTCGGTCGCCCGGGAGGCTCTGCACCGGGGCGCCTGCCCCACGGTGTTCGTGCACGGCCGGGCCATCCCGGCGCAGCGGATCACTTCCGGCTCGGCCCGCTCGAACACCGCGCTGGCGACCTAGCCCGTGAACAGATGCCGACAAACTTGGTTGCCGCTACTGGTAAAGAGCGAACCACTCCGGCATCATTCGCACGCCGGACCGCGGGGGTAACCGGAATCCCAGAGACCCCTGGCCATGGAGACATCAATGACATCACTGGTCGCCATCCTTGTCGTCCTCATGATGGGGCTGGGCCTGGCCCTGATGGCCGCCGCCCGCGCAACGCGCCGCTTCTGAGTGTCGCCGCGGGCCCTGGGATGTAGCACGCTGGGCTGATGCGCTTCGCTACCTGGAACGTCAACTCGGTCAAGGCGCGACTGCCCCGCCTGCTCGAGTGGCTCGACACCACCAAACCCGACGTCGTCTGCCTGCAGGAGACCAAGGTGGCGGCGGACGCCTTCCCGACCGCCGAGGCGGGCGAGCTGGGCTACCAGACGGCCGCGTACGGCCAGGGGCGATGGAACGGCGTCGCGCTGCTCTCCAAGATCGGCCTGGACGAGGTACGCCAGGGATTCGCCGGCGAGCCCGGCTACCCCGATCCCGAGGCGCGGGCGATCAGCGCGCTCGCCGGCGGAATCCGCTTCACCTCGGTGTACGTGCCCAACGGCCGCACCCCGGACGACCCGCACTACCGCTACAAGCTCTCCTGGCTCGAGGCCCTGCGGGTGGCCGTGGCCGCCGACGTGGCTGCCGGCCCGCTGGTGGTCGCCGGCGACTTCAACGTGGCCCCGACCGACGAGGACGTCTGGGATCCGGCGGTCTTCGCCTTCTCGACGCACGTGACCCCGGCCGAGCGGGCCGCCCTCGCCGCCATCCGCGCCGCCGGCCTGCGCGACGTGGTCGGCCGGCCGCTCAAGGGCGATCGACCGTTCACCTATTGGGACTACCGTGCCGGCATGTTCCACCAGAACAAGGGCATGCGAATCGACCTCGTGTACGCCACGCCGGACGTCGCCGACCGGGTGACAGATGCGGTGGTGGACCGCGAGGCGCGCAAGGGCAAAGGCCCCTCCGATCACGCGCCGATCGTTGTCGACCTCGATGGGTGAGGTCGGCCGGTCGACAAGCTCGGCACAGCCGTCCTGCCCCCGAGCACGTATTCTGTGATCAACGAAGGATCCTGCCGGGAGAGACAGGAGGGATCATGACCGCGCATGCGCCGGCGACAGCCGGCGGTCGCAAGACCGAAGCGCCGGGACCGTCCCTGCTCCGCGCCGCGCTCGACGCCGGCGCCGAGGCGGTCGTGCTGTGCGATGCCGCGGACGGCACGATTGTGCTGGTCAACGCCGCGGCGCAGAGCCTGGTTCCGGGCTTGGCCGTGGGCGGCCAGGCCGGTAACGTCCCGCTCGGCGGCCTGGCCCGCGCGGTGGCGTGCGGCGCCGACTCGTTCACCGACGAGACCGCCGGTCGCCACCTGGCCGGTCGACGGCGGCCGCTCGGCCCCGCCCACTACGGCTGGTACCTGCGCGACCGCACCGAGGAGGTGCGCCGGGCCGAGGCGCTGACCACCGAGCGGGCCCGCAGCTCGTTCCTCGCCGAGGCCGGCCGCCGACTGTCCGCCTCCCTGCACCAGGGCCGTTGCCTGCGCACCACCGCCGAGCTGGCGGTGGCCCACCTGGCCGACGCCGCGCTCGTGGTCCGGCCCGGCGACCGGCGACAGCATCAGTGGCTGCGCCTGATCGGCGGCCGCGCGATCGAGCAGGGCACCCTGCCGGAGCGGCTGATCGCCGACGTGCCCGGCCTGGCCGAGGCGCTCGGCGGCTTCCCGCCGATCCCGAGCCGCTGGCTGGACGCCGCGCAGGCGCCCGGCTGGCTGCTGCCGGCCGACTTCGGGCAGATCGGCGCCCTGCTGGTCACCCCGCTGCCCGGCAACGCCGAGCCGGCCGGCGCCCTGATCCTCGCCCGGCGCGGCCCGGACGCCGTCTTCGGCACCGACGATGAGATGCTCGCCCGGGTCTTCGCGGCCCGGGCCGGCGCCGCTCTGGCCGCCGCCGCCCTCTACCGCGATCAGGTCGACACCGCCGCCGTGCTGCAGGCCGACCTGCTCCCGCCCGAGTTGTCCCCCGCCGACGGGATCGAGCTGGTCGGCGCCTACCAGGCGGCCACCGACGCACTGCGGATCGGCGGCGACTTCTACGACGTCTTCGGCCCGACCGAGGACAGCGGCGACACGGTGATCGCCCTGGGCGACGTGTGCGGCAAGGGCGCCGAGGCGGCCGTGCTGACCGGCAAGGTGCGCCAGACCCTGCGCGCGCTGCGCCTGGTCGACGCCACGCCGGAGACCATGTTGCGGGTGCTCAACCGCGCCCTGCTGGAATCCACCCGGCAGCACCGCTTCGTGACCATGGTGGTCGGCCGGGTGCGCCGGGCCGAGCACGGCCGCGTGCGGCTCGACCTGGCCAGCGGCGGCCACCCCGCGCCGCTGGTGCTGCGCGCCGACGGCCGGGTCGAGGAGGTGCCGACCAGCGGCACGCTGATCGGCGCGGTGGCCCAGACGGTGGTCCAGCCGGCCGACGTCGAGTTGGCGCCGGGCGAGCTGTGCCTGCTCTACAGCGACGGCCTCACCGAGGCCCGGGGCGGTCCCACCGGCACCGAGCAGTGGGGCGAGACCCGGCTGCAGGACGCGCTGTCCGGTTGCCGGGGCATGCCCGCGGCCGCCGCCGTCGAGCGCATCCGCCAGCTGGTCTCCGACTGGGTGCACGGCGGCCCCCGCGACGACATCGCGATGCTCGTCGTCCGGGCACCCGCCCGCACCGCCCTGAGTCTGCGTGGCGGCGGCGCACCTGCCGTCTCGCCGTTCGCCATCAACGCCCAACGGGCCGACCGCCGGCCCCGCCAGCGCACATGACGGTCGGCACCGACCCGTCGACCCTCTTCCTGCAGCTGGTCGGGGACGGCGACGAGGACGGCGCGGTCGAGCTGGTCACCGGCCTGCTCTCCAACGGCGTACCGGCCCAGCGCATCCTGATCGACCTGATCGCCGCGACCCAGCATCGGGTGGGCGAGCTGTGGGCGGCGAACGAGTGGTCGGTGGCCCGCGAACACGCCGCCACCGCGATCAGCGAACGCGCCGTCGCCGCGGTGGCCGCGTACGCCACCATCCGGCGCCCGCCCGCATCCGGCAGCGTCGGTGGCCCGTCCTGGTCGGTCGGCCGGGGTCGGGTCCTGATCGCGTGTGTGGACGGCGAGTGGCACGCGCTGCCGGTGCGGATCCTCGCCGAGATGCTGCGCCTCGACGGCTGGCGAGTCGACTTCCTCGGCGCGAACGTGCCCGGCCCGCACCTGCTCACCCACCTGCACCAGACCGGCCCCGACGCGGTCGCCCTGAGCTGCATGCTGACCAACCGCCTCCCCCGGGCGCACGCGGCGATCACCGCCTGCCGCGCCGCCGGTGTCCCGGTGATCGCCGGCGGCCCCGGTTTCGGCCCGGGCGGCCGCTACGCCCAGCACCTGGGCGCGGACGCCTGGGCCGCCGGAGCCGAGGAGGCGGTGGCCAGGCTGGCCGACAACTGGCCGCCACCCACGCCGGACCCCGAGTTGTCCGCCTCGCTCGGCGACGAGGAATACACCTACGTAGTGCG
>DASWMR010000276.1:0-3306 GCA_036399635.1 Actinoplanes sp.
ATGATCAACGAAGAATATCGACGATCACGAAAGGAGAGATCCACCGAAAGGACGAGTCGGTGCCGACCCGACGCTAGGGCCGAAAAGGCGGGCGCCCGGAGGACGCCCGCACCTTTCGTGGTGGGACTCGGCTCAGTTGCCCATCAGGTTGCCGAGGATGCCGCCCTGCTGCTGCTGGCCCTGCGCGGCGCCGGCCAGGCCGCCGGGCGGCTCCTCTGAGGGCTGTACGACGACGAAGCCCTGGCCGGTGAAGCTCATCGTGAAGCGCTCGCCGGTGCTGCGGCCCAGCAGCGTGCCGAGGCCCAGCTGCTCGGCGCGGTGGTAACCGGTCTGCAGGTTGGCCGACCAGCAGATCGCGGCCTGCGGGTCGACGTAGGTCGGCTGGTCGACGCTCAGCACCACGGGAGTGCCCTTGGTGGTGATCGCGATCCGGCCCTGGCCGGTGAAGACGCAGTTGAACAGGCCGGAGTTGGACATCATCCCGGCGCCGCCGACGACCTTGATGTCGTACGACAGGGAGGAGTCGAAGGCCAGCACGTTCGTTCCGTTGATGGACAGCGCGTCGCCCGGCTCCAGGTCGATCAGGTGGATGTCGGCCGCCCGCTCGGCGAGGAAGACATCGCCGGTGCCGCGCACCCGCATCAGCGGCACGCCCTCGCCAGTGAGCTTCTGCTTGATGAACTTGCTGAGGCCGCCGGTGCCAAGCGCCTCGAACTGCACCTGGCCCTGGTAGGCGACCATCGAGCCGACGCGAGCCATGAACTCACCGTTCAGCTCGGCCTTGAGCAGCTTGGAATTCTGAAGCCGCAGCCCGGGCTGGGCCGACTCCTTCTCGAGGTTCTCGGCCGAGAAAAGCTCGCTGCGCATGAACGTCCTCCTGTTTGTGCTTTGACACCAAGGGTAGGAGGCGGCGACAAGAAACGGACCGCACCGCTCAGCCCCATCCAAGCTCGTGCAGCCGGTGATCGTCGATGCCGAAGTGGTGGGCGATCTCGTGCACCACGGTGATCGCGACCTCGTCGATGACGTCGGTCTCTGAGTCGCAGATCTTCAGAGTGGGCAGCCGATAGATGGTGATGCGGTCGGGCAGCACCCCGGCGTAGTCCCAACCACGGTCGGTAAGTGCCGTGCCCTCGTACACTCCGAGCAGGTCATCGCTGCCGTCGGCGGGCGTGTCCTCGACCATGAAGACCACATTGTTCATCACCTGGAGCAACTCGACGGGCACCTCGTCGAGCGCCTCGCCGACAAGTTCCTCGAAGCGTTCACGACTCATGTCGACCGGCACGCAACCATTGTGCGCCAGGAATCCGGACAGCGGAGGACCGCCGATGCGGTCAGGGATCCGACAGACCCCCGGCCGCACCGGCCGGCCACCGGCGTGTCAGGCCAGCGATGCGTTGAGGGTGATCTCCGCGCCGGGCGAAAGCAGGCGGGAGATCGGGCAGTTCTCCTTGGCGCCCTCGGCGATCTTCTGGAACGTGCCCTCGTCGATCCCGGGGACGTTGCCCACGGTCTCGAGGTCGATCCGGGAGACGCCGAAGCCGGCGTCACCCTTGTCGAGATGCACCTTGGCGGTGGTCTCCACGGAGGTCGGCGTGAAGCCGGCGTCCGCCAGACCCTTCGAGAAGGCCATCGAGAAGCAGCCGGCGTGTGCGGCGCCGATCAGCTCCTCCGGGTTCGTCCCCTCGCCCTCCTCGAAGCGCGACTTGAACGAGTAGTTCCCCTGGTAGCCGCCCTTGCCGGTCTTGATCGTGCCGGAACCCTCGGTGAGGTTCCCTTCCCAGCGGGCCGAAGCAGTACGAATAGGCATAACCGAAACGCTAGTCCATCCGCCCGGCGGTGGCCGGTCGACCGGGGCACGCGCCATCATGGTGCGCATGGCCCTGCCCAAGCAGCACCCGGTCGACCGCACGCCGCCCGAGACGGTGGTCGAGTTCGGTGCGCCGGAGCCGGTCCGCCGCCGGTGGAGCGGCGCCGGTCTCGCCCGCGACGTGCTGCGCGGACTCGCCGACGATCGTCGGGTGGTGCCGGTGGCCGCGCTGCTCGCCGCGGTCGCGGTGTTCGCCTCGCTGGTGTCCGAGTGGCAGCTCACTACCGTCGACCGGGGGCTCTTCGGTGGCGAGGTGGGCACCATGACGGTCCCGACCGAGCTCACCGACCTGGGCGCGCTCGGCACCGGCTATCTGGTCGGCGTCTTCCTGCTCGCCGCCGCGCTGGCGCTGACCATGTTCGGCCCGCCACCCGGCCGGTCGTACGCGCGGGTAATCGGCCTGAGCGCCGGCGGCACACTCCTCGGTCTGCTGGCGGCCACCACGATGTCGCTGGGCACCCAGAGCCGTACCGTCTCGGTGCTGTACACCGGCGAGTTCAAGGTCACTGTCGGGTACGGGCGTGGGGTGTGGTGCGCCATCGCCGGGATCGCGCTCGCCGAGCTGGCTGTCTACCTGACCGGCCGGCATCTGCCGGACGGGCCGGCCGCGGCGGCACCGCCCGTCTGGTCGTGGCGGCAGCCGCCGGTGCCGGCGCAGGACCGGCCGGCCGACGAGTCACTGGAGTTGACCGTGTCGCCGGTCCAGCCGTTCACCACCCTGGCCGACGACCGCCTGACCGACGACCGCCTGACCGACGAGCGCTGGGGCCCCGATCGCGACGGCCGCAGCTGATCGGGACTCCGGGGATATCCGGGTGCTGACCGGACCGGCCCGCCGGTAGGCTCGGCAATCGTGATTGACCTGCGCCTGCTCCGCGACGAGCCCGACCTGATCCGCGCCAGCCAGCGACTGCGCGGCGAGTCCACCGAGGTGGTGGACGATCTGCTGCGCGCCGACGAGGAGCGCCGTGCCGCCACCCAGCGGTTCGAGTCGGTGCGGGCCGAGCAGAAATCGCTCAGCAAGCAGGTGCCGAAGGCGTCGGGCGACGAGCGGGTTGCCCTGCTGACCCGCACGAAGGAGCTCGCCGCCGAGGTCAAGACGGCGGAGGCGGCGGCCGGCGCGGCCGACGAGACCCTGCGGCGTGCGCACCTCGCGGTGCCCAACCTCGTGCAGGACGGGGTGCCGCCGGGCGGCGAGGACGACTTCGTCGTGCTGCGCGAGGTCGGCGACCGCCCGCAGATCGCCGACCCGAAGGACCACCTGGAGATCGGCGAGGGCCTGCGGGCGATCGACACCGAGCGTGGGGCGAAGGTCTCCGGCTCGCGGTTCTACTTTCTCACCGGTGTGGGCGCGCTGCTCCAGCTCGGCCTGCTGCAGATGGCGATCGCCCAGGCCGTCGAGCACGGCTTCATTCCGTCGATCACGCCGTCGC
>DASWMR010000277.1:0-4177 GCA_036399635.1 Actinoplanes sp.
CCGCCAGCCGCACCGGCAGCACCATGGGCCACACCGGCGCGGACACCGGCGCCCACCCGCACGTCGACAACCTCGAGCAGCCCGCGACGACGCCCCCCATCGTGGCCGCGGCATCGCGCATGGCCCTCAACCTCGCCGCCCAACCGGCGCGGAAGAAGGCCCGGTCCGCGACGAAGGGCCGGGGCACCGGGTCGAACGCCCAGCCGGCGAACCGCAAGACCCGGCCGGTCGTCTGGGTCAACCCCAGCCCCGCGGCCATCGTGAGCTCGTGTTTCGGCCAGCGCTGGGGCCGGTTGCACGCTGGCGTCGACATGGCCGGACCACACGGCAGCATGATCGTGGCGGCCGGCGCCGGCCTGGTGGTCACCGCCGGCCCGGCAGGCGGCTACGGCAACGCCGTGCTGATCGACCACGGCAACGGCTACCTCACCCACTACGGTCACCTGTCCGCGATCACCGTTCAGGCCGGCCAGCGGGTCGCGGCCGGCCAGCAGATCGGCGCCGAGGGCTCGACCGGCCACTCCACCGGGCCGCACCTGCATTTCGAGGTGCACCAGGGCTTTTACCAGAACCCGATCGAGCCGACCCAGTGGATGCACGAGCGCGGCGTCGACATCAACGGGTGCGCCACCTTCTAGATCTTCTCGATCGGGGCGTGCCGCAGGATCAGCCACATCACCTGGTCGCCGAAGTCGATCTGGGCACGGGCACCGGGCCCCTGCCCCTCGACCGTCACCACCCGGCCCAGCCCGTACCGCTGGTGGTTGACCCGGTCGCCGGCCGCGACCCGCGGTGTCTGCGGCAGCTCGCTGGCGGTCGCGAGCTTGCTGCCGTCGATGCCGAGCCGGCTGGCCAGTTGCTGGGCTTTGGGCGTACCCCCGGCGAAGCCCCCGCCGCGTGAGCGGTCTCCCCCACCTCGACCACCGACGCCCCCGCCGGTGCCGGACCAGGAGGTGTAGTTGCCGGCGGTGCGCTCCCAGCGGATCAGCTCGGGCGGCAACTCGTCGGTGAACCGGGAGGGCGGGTTGTACTGCGGCTGGCCCCACGAACCGCGGGTCACCGCGCGGGAGAGATAGAGCCGCTGGCGGGCGCGGGTGATGCCGACGTAGGCCAGCCGGCGCTCCTCCTCCAGCTCGTTGTTGTCGCCGAGCGCGCGCATGTGCGGGAAGACGCCGTCCTCCAGGCCGGTCAGGAAGACCACCGGGAACTCCAGGCCCTTCGCCGTGTGCAGCGTCATCAGCGTGACCACGCCCTGGTGGTCGGGATCGTCGGACGGGATCTGGTCGGCGTCGGCGACCAGCGCCACCTGCTCGAGAAAACCGGCGAGCGTGGCCCCCTGCGTCTCCGCCCCTTCCTCGGCCTGAGCTTCGACCCGCTCGGTGTACTCCCGGGCGACGCTCACCAGCTCCTGCAGGTTTTCCACCCGGCCCTGGTCCTGCGGGTCGATGCTCTCCTCGAGCTCGCCGAGCAGGCCGGACCGTTGCAGCACCGCCTCGAGGACCTCCTCCGGTGGCGCGGTGCTGGTGAGCTCGCGCAGGTCGTCGAGGAGTTGCACGAACTCGGCGATGCTGTTGGCCGACCGGGCCGCGATGCCGGGCGCGTCCTTCGCCTGCCGCAGCGCCTGTCCGAACGAGATGCGCTCGCGGGACGACAGCGCCTCGACACACGCCTCGGCCCGGTCGCCGATGCCGCGCTTCGGCGTGTTCAGCACCCGGCGAAGGCTCACCAGGTCGTCGTCGTTGACGATCGCCCGCAGGTAGGCCAGCGCGTCGCGGACCTCCTTGCGTTCGTAGAAGCGCACCCCGCCGACCACCTTGTAGGGAAGGCCGACGCGGATGAACACCTCCTCGAAGACACGGGACTGGGCGTTGGTGCGGTAGAAGACCGCCACGTCGCCGGGGCGCACGCTCTCGTTGTCGCTCAGCCGGTCGATCTCGCGGGCCACCCAGTCGGCCTCGGCGTGCTCGGTGTCGGCCACGTACCCGACGATCTGCTCGCCGGCACCCTGATCACTCCAGAGCCGTTTCGGCTTGCGCGACGTGTTCCGGTCGATCACCGCGTTGGCCGCGGAGAGGATCGTCTGGGTGGAGCGGTAGTTCTGTTCCAGCAGGATCGTGCGGGCGTCCGGGTAGTCGCGCTCGAACTCCAGGATGTTGCGGATGGTGGCGCCGCGGAACGCGTAGATCGACTGGTCCGCGTCGCCGACCACACACAGCTCACCGGGCGGCACCTGACCACCGGACTCGCCGACCAGCTCGCGGACCAGGGTGTACTGCGCGTGGTTGGTGTCCTGGTATTCGTCGACCAACACGTGCCGGAACCGCCGGCGATAGGCCTCGGCGACGTGCGGATGCGACTGCAACAGATGCACCGTCGCCATGATGATGTCGTCGAAGTCGAGGGCGTGCGCCTGGAGGAGGCGGCGCTGATAGAGCTCGTACGCCTCCGCGACCGCCCGCTCGTTCGGCCCCTTCGCCTTCTCCTTGAACTCGGCCGGCTCGATCAGCTCATTCTTGAGGTTGGACACCTGGGCCGCCAGGCCGCGCGGCGTGTACCGCTTCGGGTCGAGGTCTAGCTCGCGGCCGACCAGCTGCATCAGGCGACGCGAGTCGTCCGCGTCGTAGATCGAGAACGTGCTCTTCAGCCCGGCGTGCTCGTGCTCGGCCCGCAGGATCCGGACGCAGGCCGAGTGGAACGTCGACACCCACATCAGCCGGGCCCGCGGGCCGACCAGGTGGGCGACCCGCTCCTTCATCTCGCCGGCCGCCTTGTTGGTGAACGTGATCGCGATGATCTGGCCGGGATGCACGTCGCGCTCGGCCAGCAGATAGGCGATCCGGTGGGTCAGCACCCGGGTCTTGCCGGAACCCGCGCCGGCCACGATCAGCAGCGGCGACCCGGCGTGTGTCACCGCGTCGCGCTGGGGACCGTTGAGGCCGGTGAGCAACGCTTCCGCGTCGAGCCGGCGGGCAGCCACGCGGCCCGCCGGCACACCGCCCTCGCGCCCCGGTGGCATGGCCTCGCGCCCTGGTGGCATCGCCTCGCGCCCCGGCGGCATCGCCTCGCGCACCGGTGGCATCGCCTCGCGCACCGGTGGCATGGCGAAGAGGGGACTGGGTGTGGGTTCAGAGGAGGCTCGCATCGCGGGCGCAAGTCTATGCCGACCCACCGACAAGAATTTCTCGTCCGGTCGGCAGGTCGCCACTATGGACGGCCACTCCATCCCGGATCGTCAATAACAATGCCAAGTTCATCAGCAATCGACTTGTCATCTGCAGGTAGTAGCGCTCACCTGCGTCGATGACTCAGGCTTGCTTCGTTGGTTGACCCTCACCCGATCGGGAGACCGAAAATCATGGACCGTCCCGTGCTGCGTCATCTCGCCGCACCGGCCCTTGCCCTGGCCGTCATAGCCGCCCTACCGCTGGCCCAGCCCGCACCGCCGGCGGCCGCCGCGCCGCCGGCCTACGCGCCCGCGTCAGTCACCTACGGAAAGCCGCACGGCGGCACCGTCAAGGGTCAGTTCCTCAGCTACAACGACTTCCACGGCGCGATCGACCCGCCGAGCGGAAGCGGTGCCGTGGTGAACGCGGCCGGCACCAGCACACCCGCTGGCGGTGTGGAATATCTGGCGACGCATCTCGAGAGGCTGCGCGCCGAGGCCAGAGCCGAGGGCCGCAGCACGATCACCGCCGGTGCCGGCGACCTGATCGGCGCGACGCCGCTGGTCAGCGCGGCATTCCACGACGAGCCGACGATCGAGCTGATGAACCAGATCGGGCTGCAGGTCAGCTCGGTGGGCAACCACGAGTTCGACGAGGGCGTGGCCGAGCTGATCCGCATACAGAACGGCGGCTGCCACCCGGTCGACGGCTGCCAGGACGGCGACGGCTACCGCGGCGCGAAGTTCCGCTACCTCGCCGCCAACACGATCAACAACAAGACCGGCCTGCCGATCCTCCCGCCCATCGACATCAAGTACGTCGACGGCGTCCCGGTCGGCTTCGTCGGCCTCACCCTGGAGGGCACGGCCGGCATCGTGAACCCGGCCGGCATCTCCACCGTGCACTTCGCCGACGAGATCCAGACCGCGAACAAGTGGGGCAACGTGCTCCGGGCCTTCGGGGTCAAGGCGCAGGTGCTGCTGGTGCACGAGGGCGGCGGTCAGGCCGCGGTC
>DASWMR010000278.1:0-5923 GCA_036399635.1 Actinoplanes sp.
CGCCGCGGACCTGCCCGCCGATGAAGACCACCGCGGTGACCACCAACGCGATCTCCGGGTGGCTCCGCCGCCAGATCAGCGGGACGCTCACCGCGAACGCCCAGACGAGCTGCTCGACCGCGCTGTGCTTGGGCCCCCACAGCATCGTTCCGGCGGCGCGGCTCAGCATCACGTTGAGTAACGCGCCGGCCACCACCCCGAGGGCGATGATCAGATCGGTGCGCCGCTGCCGCGGGGTCGGTCCGGGCCGTTGCCAATCGTCGATGGGCGACATGAGGCGAGCCTGCCACAGGAGCGCCGCCGCCGGATTCCCCGCGGCACCGCGGATCACGAGGTAAGCGTGCGGATCTCGATTTCCGGGTGGGTGTGGGTGGGGATGTCGGCGTCGTCGTCGGCGGTCAGCGTGCCGCCCAGCGCGATGATGCGCCGGTGCGCGGCCTCGAGACGGTCCTCCAGCGTGACGATGCGGCAGGCGGCGGCGAGCAGCATGCCCGAGTCGAGCAGCTGCCGCACCCGGGTGGCCAGCTGGAGCTGGTGCCGGGAGTAGCGGCGGTGGCCGCCGAGGGAGCGTTCGGGTTCGATCAGGCCGGCGGTGCCGAGGCTGCGGAGAAAGGCCGGCGTCACGCCGATCATGTCGGCGGCGCGGCCCATCGTGTACGCCGGGAAGTCGGCGTCGTCGAACATCGTGCTCATGATGCCTTTCGGGGGGACTGCCGGGACCGTCAAAAAGGGGATGAACACAGTCCAAGGCCCCGGCGGGTAACCGGGGCCTTGGCTTTTCAATTCTGGTGCCGACCGTCGTCGGCGGAGTCGGTCGTGTGCCTGCGTGCCGCTAGCACACGACCTGAGTGATGGGCATCGGCTGCGATCACCTCTTGTCGGGTCGGGGACGTCGTGATTTCGCGTTTCTGCGGTATCTCGTCCTCCTTCGCCCACTCGGCGTCTGTGCCACCGACCACTAGCACCTGGCACTAGTGGCCTGGCACCAGCGACTGGCTTTGCGACCAGCAACTGGCATTTGCCACTTGCCTGTCGGCTGTGCGTTGCCGACCTCGAAACTCTATGCCGAACGCTCCGAGAATTCTAGGATCGCCACTGTAGATTTTTTGGACAAATCCTGGCGGAAGCGAATCGGGTGAGGCGGAAGGGCGGCGTGCGGGGCGGGCGCCGAGCGCGGCGATGCCGCGTGAGAGAGAGGTGACCGCGCCCCGCACTGCCGCGGGATGGGGCGAACCGGGTCGTGCTGACCCGGCGTGGCCCCGGAGCTCGCCGCACCTGCCGAGGGCTGGGGCGATTCGTTCCCGATGCGACAAGTGTGCGACCGGCCGGCGGCCCCGGGCAACGCAATTAACGTTGCTCATTGACGCGCGTAACACTGCGGCGAGATCATCCACGCATGCGTGGCCCAGGTCACAGCACCCTCGGTCAAGGGAGTCGCAGATGAGCGTCAACCCCACCCCTACCACCGACGAAGAACGACTCGCCGAGCTCGGCTACGAGCAGGAGCTGCACCGGCGGCTCTCCGGGTTCTCGAACTTCGCGGTCTCCTTCTCGATCATTTCCATCCTGGCCGGCGCGATCACGTCGTACGGCATCGCCATGACCGCCGGCGGGCCGCTCGCCATCGTGCTCGGCTGGCTCTTCGTCGGCATCATGGTCACCTTCGTGGCCCTGGCGATGGCCGAGGTCTGCTCGGCCTACCCGACGGCGGGCGCGCTCTACTGGTGGGCCGCCGCACTGGCCAAACGCAACAAGGCCGCCTGGGCCTGGTTCGTCGGCTGGTTCAACTTCCTCGGCGAGGTCGCGGTCACCGCGGCCATCGATTTCGGCGCGGCGATCACCACGGCCGCGTTCCTGAGCCTGACCTTCGACATGGAGGTCACCACCGGGCGGACGTTCCTGATCTTCCTGGTCATCATCATCGTGCACGGCCTGCTGAACACGTTCGGCGTCAACCTGGTGCGGCTGCTCTCCGACGTCAGCGCCTGGTGGCATCTGATCGGGGTCGCGGTGATCGTGGTGCTCCTCGCCGTGCTGCCCGACCAGCACAAGCCGATCGGCGAGGTGTTCACCGAGGTGCACAACTCCACCGGGTTCACGTTCGCCGGGGCGGGCGTCTACGCGGTGCTCATCGGCCTGCTGATGGCCCAGTACACGTACACCGGCTACGACGCCTCGGCGCACGTCGCGGAGGAGACGCACGACGCGGCCCGGGCGGCACCGCGCGGCATCGTGATGTCGGTCGTGGTCTCGGTCCTCGCCGGGTTCGTGCTGCTGTTCGCGATCACCTGGTCGATCCAGGACTACGAGGCGGAACGGACCACCGAGCTGGGCCTGCCGCCCGCGCAGATCTTCATCGACGCGGTCGGCCACAACACCGGCACGTTCCTGGTCTTCATCTGCATGGTCGCGCAGTGGTTCTGCGGGATGGCCTCGGTGACCGCGAACTCCCGGATGTCGTACGCCTTCGCCCGCGACGGCGCGTTGCCGGGCTCGCGGCTCTGGAAGAAGGTCAACCCCCGCACCGGTACGCCCACGAACTCCATCTGGCTGTGCGTCACGTTGTCCACGCTCCTGGTGCTGCCGTCGCTCTGGAACACCACGGCCTACCTGGCGGCGACCTCGATTGCGGTGATCGGCCTCTACATCGCGTACGTCGGCCCCGTTCTGCTCCGCCGGCTGAGCCCGGACTTCCGTCCCGGGCCGTGGCATCTCGGCAAGTGGAGCGCGCCGATCGGCTGGATCGCGATCGTCTGGGTCGGCGTCATCTGTGTGCTCTTCGTGCTGCCGACCGCCGGGCCGATCTCGGCGAGCAACTTCAACTACACGATCGTCGCGGTGGTGGTCGTGGTCGGCGCGGCCACGATCTGGTGGTTCGCGAGCGCCCGCAAGTGGTTCACCGGACCGAAGCAGAACCTGATCTCCAAGGCCGCGGAGGGCGAGCCGACGCTGCCGATCGACTGATCCGCGAGTAGACAGGAGGGGCCGGGCGCTCAGCCCGGCCCGGCCCTCCGGCGCGTTAGGACACAGCATGGATCTCGAGGAGCTCGACGTCTCGATCGACAACGGCAGCATCGACACGGTGCTGCTGGCGCTCACCGACATGCAGGGCCGGCTCCAGGGCAAACGCCTGCACGGCCGCTTTTTCATGGACGAGGTGGTGTCCGGCGCCAGCGAGGGGTGCAACTACCTGCTCGCGGTCGACGTCGACATGAACACCGTGGACGGGTACGAGATGTCGTCCTGGTCCAGCGGGTACGGCGATTTCGTGATGAAGCCGGACTTCGCCACGCTGCGTCGGGTGCCGTGGCAGGAGGGCACCGCACTGGTCCTGGCCGATTTGGAGACCACCGACGGGCAACCCGTCTACGCCTCGCCCCGGCAGATCCTGCAGCGGCAACTGGCCCGGCTCGCCGAGCACGGCCTCACCGCGTACGCCGGCACGGAACTTGAATTTGTTCTTTATCGCGACAGTTATGAGCAGGCGTTCGACAAGAACTACCGGGGTCTCGTGCCGGCCAATCAGTACAACGTCGACTACTCGCTGCTCGGGACCGCGCGGGTCGAGCCGCTGCTGCGTCGCATCCGCAACGACATGTACGGGGCCGGGCTGGTGCCGGAGAGCGCGAAGGGCGAGTGCAATTTCGGGCAGCACGAGATCGCGTTCCGCTATGCCGACGCGTTGACCGCGGCCGACAACCACGTGATCTACAAGAACGGGGCGAAGGAGATCGCCGCACAGGAGGGCATGTCGCTCAGCTTCATGGCCAAGCCGAACGAGCGCGAGGGCAACTCCTGCCACATCCACTTCTCGCTGCGCGGTGCGGACGGACAGTCGGCGATGCTCGGTGACGGTCCGGCACATTTGAGCGTCACCGGGCAGCGGGTGGTGGCCGGGCTGTTGGCCACGATGCGTGAGTTCAGCCTGCTTTTCGCGCCGAACATCAATTCGTACAAGCGGTTTCAGCCGGGCTCGTTCGCGCCGACCGCGCTGCGCTGGGGAGTGGACAACCGCACCTGCTCGTTGCGGATGGCCGGGCACGGTCAAGGTATGCGGGTGGAGAACCGGGTGCCGGGCGGCGACGTGAACCCCTATCTGGCGATTGCCGCGCTGGTCGCCGGCGCGCTGCACGGGATCGAGAACGAGCTGGACCTCGAGCCGGAGTTCCGCGGGAACGCGTACGGCGATGAGAGTGCGCCGCGCCTGCCCACCACTCTTCGCGAGGCGGAGCACCTGTGGATCGGCAGTGAGGTGGCGTCGCAGGCGTTCGGTGCCGATGTGGTCGGTCATTACGCGAACATGGCGAAGGTCGAACTGGCCGCCTTCGACGCGGCCGTGACGGACTGGGAGCTGCGAAGAGGTTTCGAGCGCCTGTAGTTGCGCCGTCGAGCGCCTCTTACTGTGTCAAGATCAGGACGGAGGTTTCGCATGACTGACGTGCTCAATCCCGCGACCGGAACCGTGCTGACCACCGTGCCGTCGCTGGGCCTGGCCGAGACCGACGCCGCGATCGAGCGGGCACAGCGAGCCTTCGCCGGCTGGCGGGCGGTCACCCCGGGTGACCGGGCGCGGTTACTGCGCCGCTTCGCGGCGGTGGTGGGCGAGCACCTCGAGGAGCTTGCGGAGCTGGAGGTACGCAACGCGGGGCACACGATCGGCAATGCGCGCTGGGAAGCGGGCAACGTCCGGGACGTGCTCGACTACTACGCCGGCGCTCCGGAACGGCTGTCCGGCCGGCAGATCCCGGTGGCCGGTGGCCTGGACGTGACCTTCCACGAGCCGCTCGGCGTCGTCGGGATCATCGTGCCGTGGAACTTCCCGATGCCGATCGCCGCTTGGGGGTTCGCCCCGGCGCTCGCAGCCGGCAACACGGTCGTCCTCAAGCCCGCGGAGCTCACCCCGCTCACCGCTATCCGGCTCGGCGAGCTGGCCCTCGAGGCGGGCCTGCCGGCGGACGTCTTCCAGATCGTGCCGGGCAAGGGCTCGGTCGTCGGTCAGCGGTTCGTCACCCATCCGGCGGTCCGCAAGGTCTGTTTCACCGGCTCCACCGACGTCGGCAAGTCGATCATGGCGGGCGCCGCCGACCAGGTGAAGCGGGTGACTCTGGAGCTGGGCGGGAAGAGCTCGAACATCGTCTTCGCGGACGCCGATCTGGAAAAGGCGGCGGCGACCGCGCCGTCGTCGGTCTTCGACAACGCCGGGCAGGACTGCTGCGCCCGCTCCCGGCTGCTCGTCCAGGAGTCCGTTTACGACAAGTTCCTCGCCCTGCTCGAACCCGCGGTGAAGGCGTTCCGGGTGCGGGACCCGACCGACCCAGAGGCCGAGATGGGTCCGCTGATCTCGAGCGGCCACCGCGCCACCGTCGCCTCGTACGTCGAGGGCGCCGACGTCGCGTTCACCGGTCCGGCGCCGGGCGGCGACGGCTGGTGGTTCCCGCCGACCGTGCTGCTGGCCCACTCGACCGGCGACCGGCACTGGCGCGAGGAGGTCTTCGGCCCGGTGCTGTCAGTGCTGCCGTTCACCGACGAACAGGACGCGGTCCGGCTCGCGAACGACACCGAATACGGCCTCTCGGGTTCACTGTGGACCCGCGACCTGGGCCGGGCGCTGCGGGTGTCGCGGGCGGTGGAGACCGGCGCGCTCAGCGTGAACAGTCATTCGTCGGTGCGCTACTGGACCCCGTTCGGCGGCATGAAACAGTCCGGCCTGGGTCGCGAGCTGGGCCCGGACGCCCTGCTCTCGTTCACCGATGTCAAGAACGTATTCCTGGCCATGGGAGATTAAGTGGAGCGCTTGCAGGACCGGGTCGCCGTCATCACCGGCGCGGGCAGCGGTATCGGGCTCGCCACCGCACGGCGGTTCGCGGCCGAGGGCGCCGTCGTCGTCTGTGTGGACATCTCCGCCGACGCGGGCAGGGCCGTC